>CAKZVK010000096.1 GCA_937921825.1 uncultured Saprospiraceae bacterium | reverse complement strand
ATACACTTAGAGCAGCTCTTTCGAGTAGGTTTGCCTGTGCTGGTTTTTATTAGTGGTACCCGCTTATTATCCTCCGAGATAAAATCTAATAGATATCGACTAGATAACCATTCCCTCTTTCTATGAGGTTTCATAGCCTCGCAGTCGTTAAGCTCTTGTTTGGTCAACTTCAGTGCCTCTTCAAAAAATGAATTTGTTTCCTCATTCTTCCAAACTGCAATACGTGTATGACTGTCTATGTTCTTATCTAACAATAAAGGCATCAGAAACCTATATAAATGAACCCGATATTAATACTTTTGGACCACTTAATCAGTAGATATAAACATCAATAGTCATTATGATCTTATCAGACAAGGAAATACTCAAAGCCATAGAAGCAAAGGAGATCGTAATCGAACCTTATAATAGATCTGATCTAGGTACTAATTCTTATGATGTTCATCTGAGCAAGCATCTAGCAGTCTATACTGCTGAGGAGTTAGATGCTAAAAAACACAATCCTACAAAGCACTTTACCATTCCAGAAGAAGGCTTTGTCATCCAACCTGGGACTCTCTATCTGGGTTCTACAGAAGAATATACCGAGACACATAATTCTGTACCCTTCCTAGAAGGAAAATCCAGTGTAGGCCGATTAGGGATAGATATCCATGCCACTGCTGGAAAAGGTGATGTAGGATTCTGCAATCACTGGACTCTAGAAATTTCTTGTGTCCATCCTGTAAGAGTTTATGCTGGCATGCCCATAGGGCAGCTTATCTATTTCAAAGTAGATGGGGATATAGAAAACTACTACAACAAAAAGGCAAATGCAAAATATAACGACAGAACTGAAAAACCTGTCGAGTCTATGATGTGGAAGAATAAGTTCTAAGCTCTACGCTTATCTAATTGTCTTTCCATTCTTTTTAGTGCCTGAGAAAAAGCTGCTAATGAATTAGCTGAAGCCGCTTTAGTTTGTATTGGTGCTTCATTTTCTTCTTCCAGATTCATTTCCACAGAATAAGGTGTTCTTACATCATCGTTTATCGATACTACAACCAGTACCGACTTTATATCGGGCTTTTTTGAGAAAGCTTTTTTGAGTAGAGAAAGGATAAGATCTTTGAAAGACTTGCTTTCTGGGAGGTTGGAGGTTTCTACTTTTATGTTCATCATCTTCATCACTTTTAGGTTTCGCCTATATAACGCTGCGATTACTTCTTATGTTTTAGTACAGCTACTTATTATCACCAGCAGTTTACTAAAACCTCTTTTTGTCGGTATTCTATCCATTCTACTCTGAATTTCGTGGCCTATAGGAGTCTACAGTCTTCACTATCTTTACCAAAAAGAATCAATGGCAGCGATTTCAAAGTCAACCTTCAAATTCCTTAAGGATATAAGAAAGAACAATAACCGAGAGTGGTTTCATGCTCACAAAGAGCAGTTTACTGAAGCTAATAACAATATGAAGGATCTGTTGGCGGAGATAGAAGAAGAGCTCAACAAATTTGACGTTATCGAGAAAAAGAAACTCTTCAGGATATATCGAGATGTTCGTTTCTCTAAAGATAAAACACCGTATAACAGTCACTTCAGTATGTCGCTAGGTAGAGAGGGTGCCTTCAGAAGAGGAGGATATTTTATAAAGATTACGCCAGGAGGTACTATGGTAGGAGGTGGATTCTATAATCCAGAGCCGAAGGATCTTAAACTCATCAGAGATCATATAGTAGCAGACGATAAGCCATTGAGGAAGGTACTAAAATCCAAAAAATTCAAAGACACTTTCGGAGAGCTGATGGGGCAGCAAGTCAAAAGTGCGCCTCGTGGATATACTAAAGATCATCCATCCATAGACCTACTAAAGTATAAATCTATGTACGTCTTTAAGAGCTATAAGGATAGCGAAGTCATGGACCCGAAGTTCGTCTCAGAAATTATCAAAGTCTATAAAACGATACAACCCTTCTTTGCTTGTATGACTGAAATATTGACTCATGATCTAGATGGCGTACCTCTCTACAAATAAGGGTCTTGCTAGAATAGCTCTTGAGGTTTTACTTGTTTGACAAACTTTATATACTCAAGTTCTATAGATCCTTCCTGAGGAGAGACACCAAAACTATTGAGCTCTTCTCTCGTGTGACGAAGTTTATGAAATTGCAAATTCTTAAGGCTAGAGAAAGGAAGAATTGGAGACTTATATATTGTATAGTCGGTTAAAGCAGTATCTACAGTATCTATCACAAACTCGGTACTAAAGTTACTTTCCACAACTAATACAACCTTATGATACTGAGTAAGCATCGGTTTATACTTAATCTCGTAGTAGCCTGTATCTTGAGATTGGATAGAATCTAGAAAAGTAAATTTGGTATAGGCGGCGTCATGAGCCCCAATATCAATCACCTTTGTTCCTGACTCTGTTTCTGCACCTTTGATTCTATCCCAAATGCCTATTTCTTTTCGAAAATCTTCGACAATTACCTCCTCATATTGAATAGTCTTATCTCTTACAGTAAACTCAAACCGAGACAACCATTTCAATACGGCCAAGGCCATCAAAAGTATAATCAGGTAGAAAAATATCTTAAGGACTTCTAATACTTTATCCATAGTAGAACTAAGTTATAATTTCACACTGAGACTATAATGCCTTTTAGAACAGATTGATATTACTTTCAGATCGACTTATATAAAAAAAAAAAGCCCGCATTTCTGCGAGCCCTTGTATTAAATCATCTTATCAAATAAACTTTCTTAGAAATATAATCCTAATGATAATTCGAAAAACTTAAGATTAGATTTCATATCCATTGGGATACCTTGATAGGTAAATCCACTTGTTACATCATCAAACAAATAAGTGTGCTTTACATCAAGATGTACATGATTCAAAAACTCATATCCAATGAGAGCTGTAAAGCCAGCTTTGATGTTCTCATCTGTAGAAGCAATTTCATTGATCGCTGTAAGATCTTCAGTTCTATCTAGGTCTAGTGAAAATTCCGGCCCTACACCAACTTTGAAATTATTGAATTTGAATCCACCTAGAGCAGACATTCTTAGGTCTGATTCAGTGATCGTATAATTAACTTCTGGATCAAGAGGGGTTCTTTTATAATTGATAGATTGGAGACTGAAATTTCTTGCACCAGTTACATACTGAACATCTCCCATAACAAATAGTTTCTTGTTATCACCATAGACAGAAATTCCTAAGCCTTTCTTTGCAGAAGCACGATTGGCTTGGATGTTGTGAATATTTAATGGAGCAAGATTAACATACTCCTTTGAAGTTTCTCCATTATAGTTAATACCGTAAGAAGCTCTAACCCCAAACTGTACCTGTGCAGACATGCTTGTTACCAGGCAAAACATAACTGCGATTACTAAATTAAGTTTCATAATTATTATCTGATTTTAAATATTAATTTCTAGTTGTCAGTTTTCAAACGATGGCTTGGTGTTAATTGGAGTTAACGATTAGTTAAGCTCGAAAGCTTTAAATAATCTTCTGTTCTCTGAGTCCTTTATCATTAGCACATATTTTCCTGGAGTCAGATTATCTACCTTGATTTCATCGATTCTTGATGAAGTAGAAATTCTACTGATCACTTTTCCTTTGGGTTGGAATATTACCCACTCTAAGTTTTCTACTTTTCCAGAAAGATGAACACCTAGTGTTTTGTTTTTACTATTTAGGGTCAATGCTAAAGCTCTGTTGGGAATAGTTTTAATTTCTTCCTTGGTAGTCGCTTTTTCTTCTTTTGCCGCTGTTTTCTCATCTTCATTTGCACCAGATGAAAGAGTCGTGCTAGTATTTGCGCTAACAGTATTCACAGCGAATAGGACAAGGCAAGCCCAGATAGAAAAATGGATTCTCATTTCTAAAATTCTTTAAATGTTAATGGATTCTTGATTATCTCAGATAACTAATGGTGTTATCACTTCGTAATAAAGAAAGTAAAGACTCTTGGATAGATCTTTCTCAATTACAGTGCAAACTTAAGTCGATTTGAGATATTATGACTTAATATTGGCTTAATATGAACAATATGACCCTCTATGGTTTATTTTACTGTCATTTTTTATTTTTATGCCCCTAATATTGAGTTTTCGATAAAAAATGACGCAATTAGAGAATAGTGAAGTTCAAAGTGACACAGAGGAGCTTTTAATCACTAGTGATGAGTGACTTTTATGAATGACTTCATAATAAAGACAAAAAGCGATTAGGCTTGTATTTGCATGGCTTTATCCACCATAGTTGTAAGCTGACCTGCATAAAAGAGGGGAAGTAAAAGGTGCTCGCCATCGAAAGCCAGGTTATTGGCTGTGATTTTTACACTGAGCTGGGGCTCGTACTTTTCTTTATAAACTTGAAGGCTCTTGGCTTTAGTAGATCTACCAGCCTTTATTTCTAAGGGTATTACTTGACCAGCCCGATCCACGATGAAGTCTACTTCTGCTTTTCCCTCCGATGTCCAATAATTAATATCTATTCCTTGGGAGGTCAGCGCTTGTGCAATAAAGTTTTCAGTCAAGGCTCCTTTAAATTCTGTAAGTAGCGTGGAGCCATCTATATAGTCTTTAGGATTCAGCCTACTCATACCAAATAACAATCCGACATCTAAGAGGTATAACTTAAAGGCTGACAAGTCTCTATAAGAGCTAAGAGGCAGTCGAGGTACTTTTACCCTATGTGCTTTTAGTACTAGTCCAGCATTTCTCAGCCATTCTATGGCATCTTCGTAGGCACGGGCTTTGGCCCCTTTTTTTGCTGCACCGTATATGAATTTCTTATTGTCCCGGGATAATTGAGAGGGCAATGAATCCCAGATATAAGTTATTTTTTGAGCTTCACTGTTACTATCTACGTGTTTCACAAAGTCCCGCTGGTAAGATTCTAATAGTTGATTCTGAATTTTTGTGGTCTCCTCTATGCTCTTAGTATTCAGATAAGTACGGACTACCTCAGGCATTCCTCCACAAATCATATACTCCTTAAATCTTTCCATCATTGGATTATAGAATGCCTCTGGAATAGGCTGAATGCTCTTATCATCTAAATAAGTTTTGTAAGCTCTATGTAGCTTCGGATCAGCTGCCATTAAAAACTCTTCATAACTCATTGGATACAACTGCATGAAATCGACCTTGCCCACTGGAAATGATCCTGATGTCGCTACTCCCAATAAGGATCCTGCCGCTATAACTGCATACTCAGGCATCTCTTCCTGAAAATACTTAAGTGCAGTCAGTGCATGACTACATTCTTGTATCTCATCAAAGAATATTAAAGTAGAAGTAGACTCAATAGGCCTATCCCGTAATAGATTGAGACTACTTATGATTCTTTGTGGATCTTTAGTCTTAGAAAAGAAGTCGTGAATTTCGGGTTGTTTCTCAAAATTAAAATAGGCTATATCCCCATAATAAGTCTTCCCAAAAGCTTTTACTAGAGTCGTCTTTCCTACCTGCCTCGCACCTTTGAGGATCAGTGGTTTTCTGCCACTTGAACTGGACCACCCCCTTAGCTGAGTCATTATTTTTCTACTAAATTCCATATGAAATATACAAGTGTATCACATTATTCGTTCCAATATTGTGCAATAATACACATTATTCATTCCAATATTGTGCAAAAATTCACATTATTCGTTCCAATATTGTGCAATAATACACAATATTCGTTCCAAAAAGGTGTAAGTCTGTCTATTCTCAAAATGGTGAAAAATGATTGATTAACTGTGGGTAAGACTTAGTGTCATCAGATTAAAACATTGAATGTCAATGAGATACTAATTAACATAAATTTTAATATATTTGTCCTATATTTTGAGCTTTGAGCTCCGAATAAACCCACCTTTTAGATACTGGACCTAATTATTTGATGAACAACGAATTAGACTGTCTAATTCAATAAAAAAACTAGGTCCATGCTTAAGCAACTGAAATTATACTTGCTTCTAGCCGGTTTCAATGTGTTACTGCTAAATTCTATTTCTGCTCAATGTAGCGGAGAATCTGTTAGTCTTACCTTCAATATGGATGATTGTAATGCCACTGGCACTACGGCTCCAGCAGACTATTCAGAATTTGTTCCTGTCATTACTGAGTCCCATGGGGTCCAGCTATCGATAGTCAACAATAACCTCTACAGAGAGAATCCCCAAATCAACAGGCACTCTTGTACACCTGGAAGAAATGGGACGTCTGCAGTTTGTGTTTCCGCTTACCCATTTTGTACGTTCGATGCAATGAGTACTGAAAAAGTTAAAATTGATGTACAGCTAAATCCTTTAGGTAGTGACAAGGCGCAGTTAAACAATTTTAGCTTTTATCAGATGGCTCCAGACAACTTTAATTGGATTAATGGTACGTCTGGCGTCAATAACTACCCGCTTTTCTTTGGTGTAAGAATTTACCGCGAGGGTAATCTTGTATTTGAAGAACAGCAAATCCCAACTGCAAGGTTTTGGGCTTTATCTGAATTTGACTTTTCTGGAAATGAGGCTTTTGAAGTCACAACAGAAACTAATTTCAGTATAGAGCTACTGGCATATTGCCCTGTAGGTCTTATCTCTCCTTATGTTATATGGGATCTAGAAGATATCAAGATAGAAGCTTCTTGCGAGGCTAACTGTATGGAAGATCCTCTGGGCGAAAGTGTAAGCACTGCAGATGGTGAGCAGGCTGTCAGCTTATGTGCTGACAATGCAGTAGTCAATATGACAAATACTTCTAGCACTAGTGCTCAGTACTACTATTATGTACTGACCGATGATAGTGGCACTATAATAGGCTCTGTGAGATCAAGTGACTCACAAACCTTTTCTTTCATCAATATACCTGCGGGTGACTATTCTATCTATGGTGTTGCACTTACTGATGGATCACAGCCTAATGTAGGGACTAACATTACAGCAATTGAAAATAGCCTGTGTGGTAGCGTCTCTAGTAATTTTGTGACTGTAGACAGGATGAGAGTAGAAGCTGGGGTACTTTCTGGAGGGCCATTCAATTTCTGTATTGGAGATGGTCAATCGGATAGACTAGCTGATGATGCTATTACTAATACAGGGGCTATAGGAGATAGCGAACAGTGGGTTGTAACAGATGTTACAGGGACAACTATACTTGCGTTACCTAATAGACTTTCGGATATAGATTTTGAAAACAGTGATTGGGGAGACTATTGTCTAGTGTGGAACTTAAGTTATAGCGGCTCACTAGATCAGATAGCCGTAGACAGTTTATTCACTTGTATCACTGGATGTATGAAAAGATCCAACTTTGTGACTATAAACAAGACTAGAGTTAACGGTGGCACTACAACTGGCGCAAATATAGAAGTATGTACTGGAGACAATTCAGGATCATTTATTCCAGCAGGAGCTATAACATTAACAGACAGCCAAGGGTCCACCAATCAGTGGGTCATCACTGACGTACAAGGTACCATAATCGGTCTAGGTGATAATTATAGAGACATAGACCTGTCCTCTTATGGGGTTGGAAGTTTTCAAGTGTGGCACCTCAGTTCTCATGGTTCTGTAACTAACTTAACATTAGGGAATAACGTAGATAGCTTGGAAGGCTGTGTAAGTTTTTCTAACCCTACTTCAGTAACTACAATTTCTTGTGCAGCCCCTATAGTGGGAGGCAATCTAGCTGGAGGACCATACACTTTCTGCTTAGATGGACAATCGGATTTCATTACAGACTTAGTGCTGACCGGCAATACTGGAACCATTAATCAATGGGTCGTTACAGATTCTGATATGGTCATCCTTGGTCTGCCTACTGACATAACTTCTGTAGATTTTGAGACAGCAGGTATAGGTAGATGTTTTATTTACAACCTCAGTCATTCTGGCAATCTTAATGGATTAGATATAGGTAGTAATTTGAATATCGACCTTTCGGGTGACTATGCCTTATCTAATAGCGTAGAGGTAATCAGAGAAAGCATTCCTGGTACAACTATATCTGGAGGCCCTTTCAGCTTTTGTGTCGGTACAGGGAATGTGGACTTGATACAAGATTTCGAAATCGAAGTAACAGGATCACCTAATGCTAGCCAACAATGGATCATTACAGATGGTGCCGGAGCTACTATCTTAGCAATAGCTAATATGCTAGAAGAAGTAAATTTTGATGAACTAGGCGGTGGCACTGTATTAATATGGCAAATAAGTCATCAGACTGCAGTAGGAAACCTTCAAGTAGGAGCAATGGTTTCTGACCTTGCTGGCTGCTATGCTTTATCTAATTCTATACCAGTCGAAAACACCTTAGTGAGTGCTGGAGAAATAACTGGCGGACCTTTCTACTTCTGCGTAGGAGACGGCATGATGGATATCATCCCAGCAGGTTCTGTTAGTCTGGCTGGGAATATAGGAGATAATAATCAATGGGTGATAACAGATGCAGGAGGTACAGTTATTATAGACATGCCTATGAACTTAGAGGGTACTGATTATGACTCATCTCTTCCTGGCAACTGTGTATTATGGAATGTAACTTACCAAGGTGCTCCACCGTCAAATCTCATAATAGGAGGAGACTTTACGAATCTTGGAGAATGTCTGGCTAAATCAAACTTTATCACTTTATCCAAAGTAGAAAATACAGGTGGAACAATTTCTGGTGGAACGATGGAATATTGTGTCGGAGATGGAGTATCAGATTTTATACCTGCAGGTAGTATCACACTGACTGGAAATATGGGTAGCAATAGCCAATGGATAATTTCTGATGAAAATGGGATTATTATCAATCTTCCTTTGATGACCTACAGTGTTGCCGATATAGATCGATTCGAACCTGGGATATGTTATCTAACACATATGAGTTATGATGGCCCTCTTACTGGGTTCAGTGTTGGCGAAAGAATGATGGACATTGGAGGTTGTTATGAATTATCAAACAGCCTTCCAATTGTAAAAATAAATTGTGGTCAAATTGAAAGTCACGGTCTATTTATACGAAATATTTCTGCTTCTGATCTAATTCAGATAAAGAACAGCTCTGATGCAAACATAGAACTGAATGATTTTATAGTTCTAAGTGGAACAACATCCCGTCTTCTGACTAGGTTAGATGCAATATGCTCTGAAGGCACAGTTATGACAGCAGGAGAATCAAGAATCTTTAAATTAGATTTTGATCTAGATATTCAAAATGGGGAACTAGCTTTCTATAGATACAACTTTGCTGATGATACTAAAGAAATGATCCAATATTTAGTCTGGGGTACACCAGATGAAAACTGTACAGAGGAGGCCATAGCTGCTGGACTTTGGAAACAAGGAGAAACTATTGCTGCTATTCCTTTCTATTCTTCCTTAGTTTATACTGGCGAAGGCATAGGTGCTGAATACTGGACTGAAGGCGAAAAACTAGATTGTCTATCTAGTAATAGCGAGCTACAGGAAGAACTAGCCTACAAGCTCTACCCTAACCCAGTTACTGAAGAACTCACTCTAGAGCTTGCAGCTCAGAATAGTGGAGAAGTAAAAATTGAACTACTCAATACTATTGGTGATATCGTACTCTCTAAGACTATTATAGCTCAGGCTAAAGTTGTCCTCGATGTCAGAGAGATGCCAGAGGGTCTCTATTATGTAAGAATGACAAGTGGAGATCAGACTGCAGTACAATCAGTACTTAAGTTTTAAAGAAGAATTTTAAATGTGATGAGCCTCTCCAGTTTTGGAGGGGCTTTTTTTGTTTACCTACTGTTTAGCTAGCATATTTAGTCTTTGCAAGACCATTGGACCCGATATCTAGTCATCAAAAAGACAGAATTACTCGAAAACTTTCATTCTTCAGGCAACCTAATTGATTTCTCTAGCATATTAGAGGCATAGCTGGTAAAAAAAGCAGCAGATCAGATGCAAGAAGAACAAAGACTTATAGATCAGTGCCAAAAAGGAGTCGTATCAGCTCAAAGGAAGCTGTATACGAGTTATAAGCACTTATGGTTCACTACCAGTCTTCGTTATGTGGTCAAGAGAGAGGATGCATTAGATGTATTGCAGAATGCTCTAATAAAGATCTACTCTAAGCTCAATACCTTTGATAATAATAAAGGTTCTTTCAAGTCATGGTCTACAAGGATCGTGGTCAATGAAAGTATCATGTTCCAGAGAAAATATTGGAATACACCAGAAGTAGGTAGTGGTAATTTAGAATTACTGAGCGAAACTGTTTCTTCCTCTGCCATTTCAAATCTGAGTCTGGAAGAACTTACCAAAATGATTCAAAGTCTACCCGATGGATATAGAGTTGTTTTCAATCTATATGAAATAGATGGATATAGCCATAAAGAGATCGCGGAGAAACTAGACATTAGTGTAGGAACTTCAAAGTCTCAGCTTTTCAAAGCAAAAGCTCTTTTGAAAAAAAAGTTAGAACCAATTTATAGTGATGACTTAAAAATGATTTCGTAATACACATGAGCAATAAATCTCAACATAAAATCTCTGATATCTTCAAATCTAAGTTTGACGAAAAATCAAACCAAGATCTAGGATGGAACAATCCACCAGATTTCCTATTTGAAGAAGCTATTTCTACTATCAATAATAACAAGGAAAGGAAAAAGAAAAGATTGATCTTCTTTATCTCTGCCCTAGGTTTGATAGGTGCTGTCTTACTCAATCAACTTTATTCAGCTCATAAACTCAATGACCTAGAAACCAAAATCAATCATCTAGTCTCACAAAAACAAAATGACAGAAAAACCAAGGAAATAGTTAAGTCAATACCTACTAACCCATCCAAGAATTCGAAAAAAGAAGACAACAAAATAGAGTCAAGCAAAGATAAAACTATAAGTAAGGCTGTCAAGAACAAAACCTCCTTCGAGGGTGACTCCCCGCAGCTGATAAGTCAACAAAATATCATCGCTAAAGAAATCAAAGAGGAAGGTGCTGACTTTGTAAAAACAAGAAATTCTAAATCATTTACAGCACCCAATACGACCCTTAGTATCCTCAATCCCTTATCAAGCATTTATGGCAATGCATTATTAAGTAATCAAAATAGGGCTAAGTTCGATTACTTCAAAGACCTTGCTGACACAGAAGCGGTAACTTCAAAATCAGCACTCAAATCAAAATTAGGATTACACATCCTAAATAATCTAAGTACGATGAAGATGTCCGGTCCCATCTCAGTCCAACAAGCGCTAACAGAATATGATAAATACTATAGCGGCATAGGTATAGGCGTTGATTACTTCATTCCAGTTACAGAAAAAATATCCCTTAGAAATAGCTTTGCATACAGAAGAATTCAAAACCAAAGTTTAATAAATTCCACACTTCAATACAGCAAGGCTAATGAAGTCATCATGAGCAGCAATATAGCAATGTATGATATGGACAATACTCTAGAAACACCTATGGGTACCCTAGTGGAAAGGATGCAATTAGTTGTAGATCCGAACTCGACAAATGATGGTGACATGCTACATCATTCTACCTCCATGGACCAAAGTCTTTCAATTGTCAATTTTGCAACAGGTATAGATGCCAGTATTTTCAGTATCGGAAAGTTCAATTGGCATAGTGGTGTACAGCTATGTATTAATTATATATCTAATCTCGAAAATACTTTCCAATCAAGGTATGAAATGGATGGTAAAATGATGGGAGAAAAAAATACGAGTATCAATAGCATCAATAATAGCAACCATATTTTTGGAAGTATTCTTTTCAATACAGGATTCTCATATTCACTATCTGACAACTTAGAGTTAAGCTTAGGAGGGACATATGAAAAATCACTTAATAGCTTAAGAACTTCTGACAATAATTCTAAAACCTTCTTAGTCAGTTGGGCTTCTCAGCTTGGGTTGAGAAAAAGTTTCTAAGCAACCATTCTTCGTTCTAATGTTTTCATGCCTAGCTGTTACAGCTGGGCTATAGACGTGTATACCTACCCTAAATAGTTTTAAAAAATAATTTCCTTTTTTTTGACCAGTAGGCAACCTCAAGGACAAGCAGATCATAATAGAGGTGTAATACTTTTTTCCACCTTTTCAATTTTATCTAAATGAAATCTAACTTCTCTAATATTTTCATCTATATCTTCATGTTGCTGTCCTCGGTAATCATGGCTGATGACAATAGTGGCCAAGATGCTATTCTTACCTTCAATCTTGACTCATGCCGTTCTTATAGATTTGATAATACACATATTGATTATTCTGAATTTACCGCAGAAATAACTAATTCAAACGATGTCTCTCTTTCAGTGGTCAATAATACATTGTATAGAGTTAATCCTCAGCAAAACAGGCACTCTTGTACTCCTGGCCTTAATGGTACTGAGGCAATGTGTATCTCTTATGACCAATCGTGTAATTACCAGGCTGGCAACGAAAGATCTCTGAGGTTTGACATACTAGTCACACCTACAGGAAACAATCCTGCCCAATTAAGAGAATTAAACTTCCACGAAATGGCACCAACCATGTTTGACTGGATAGATGGACCAAGTGGATTAAATAACTATCCTACACAATATGGTGTCAGAGTGCTTAAAAACAATGCCGTAATATATGAGCAGAGTGGTCTTGCCACTACTACAGAGTGGTCTCTAGAATCTTTTGACTTCTCTAGCAATTCAGACTTTACAGTGGAAGCACCTACTGTCTTCCAATTCGAACTACTTGCATACTGTCCAATAGGAAATTTTGCAATGCAAAATGTTTGGGACGTAGAGGACATTACAGTAATCGCAACTTGCGAAAGTAGTTGTCCAGCTACGATAGATGGTGCATCTGTAAGTCTGATCAATGGAGGTACAACTTACAATGGCTGTGTAGGTGATATTAATGTAGAAGTCACTAACAACAGTGCTGGTGACCCCAATAATTACTATTACATAATAACAGACAACAATGATAACATTCTTGCATTTGTTAATTCAACAGTGACTAATATGTTAGACCTTAGTGGTGCTCCAGCAGGTGAATGCCACATATGGGGATGGAGTCAAATAGGCTTTTCTGACCCTATTCCTGGTCAGCATATTAGTTCACTAGCTGATGAAGCATGCGAAGAAATTTCTGATAACTTCATTACTGTAGATAGAGCAGAACCTCAAGGTGGAACCCTCACTGGTGGACCTTTTGAGTTTTGTGTTGGTGATGGCACCGCAGATAATATTGCTGCAAATGGAATCACACTTGCTGGCAACTCAGGAACGAACTCTCAGTGGGTAGTTACCGATGACTTAGGAAATATTCTAGGACTACCTCCTACCTTCTCTGCTGTCAACTTTGATGGAGCGCCTCCAGGAACTTGTCTAGTATGGCATCTTTCGTTTGAAGATGGATTGACAGGTGCCGCTATGGGCTTAAATGCTAATGATCTGCAAGGCTGCTTCAGTCTATCTAATCCTATCTCTGTAGTGAGAAATGATTGTAGCTTACCTATCTCTGGTGGTACGCTTACTGGTGGACCATTTGAATTCTGTGTAGATGGTACACCAGACATGGTTTCTGGAATCGAGCTTACTGGAAGTACAGGAACTAATAATGCATGGATCGTTACTGATCCACAAGGAAATATTCTAGGCCTTCCGCCTATGCCTGGTGTCGTAGATTTTGATGGAGCAGGTGCTGGCGTATGTCTTATCTGGAATATAAGTTACGAAGATGGACTTACTGGATTAGCCGCGGGTAATAATGTCGCTGACCTTAATGGACTATTCGGCTTATCTAATTCTGTCTCTGTCACTAGAAATCAACCTCAAGGTGGAACCCTCACTGGTGGACCTTTTGAGTTTTGTGTCGGTGATGGCACCGCAGATAATATTGCTGCAAATGGAATCACACTTGCTGGCAACTCAGGAACGAACTCTCAGTGGGTGGTTACTGATGACTTAGGAAATATTCTAGGACTACCTCCTACCTTCTCTGCTGTCAACTTTGATGGAGCGCCTCCAGGAACCTGTCTAGTATGGCATCTTTCGTTTGAAGATGGATTGACAGGTGCCGCTATGGGCTTGAATGCTAATGATCTGCAAGGTTGCTTCAGTCTATCTAATCCTATTACAGTTAATAGAATATCTGCAGAAGCAGCAACACTAACTGGAGGTCCATTTAGCTTCTGTGTAAGTGATGGAACTGCTGACAACATTCCTACGGGCGCTATAACAGTGACAGGAGGAAGTGGTACAAATACACAATGGATTGTCACGGATAATCTAGGAAATATACTTGGTCTTCCTCCAACTCCGGAAGCTGTTGACTTTGATGGTGCTGGGGTAGGAACTTGCCTAGTATGGTATCTCACATATAACGGTACTATCTCAGGTCTGGAGATGGGACAGAATGCAGCTAACATACAAGGTTGTCATGGTCTTTCTAACCCCATAACAGTACAGAGAAATGAAGCTATTGGTGGCACTCTAAGTGGTGGTCCATTCGAGTTCTGCGTAGGTGATGGTGTAGCAGATAATATTGCTGCTGGAGCTATTAGTTTAACTGGAAACTCAGGTCCTAACTCACAGTGGATTGTTACGGATGACCAAGGTCTTATATTAGGTTTGCCACCCATGCCTTCAGTGGTAGACTTTGATGGAGCTGGTACTGGCACTTGCTTAATCTGGCACTTAAGCTATTCAGGAGTAATTACTGGATTAGCCGCTGGACAAAATGCAAATGATTTAACAGGCTGCTTGAGTTTATCAAATTCAATAGCTGTCAATAGAATAGATTGCACAATTTCTGGCGGAACACTGACAGGTGGTCCTTTCGAGTTCTGCGTAGATGGCACACCGGATATGGTTTCTGGTATCACATTAACTGGAACTACAGGTACTAATAACTCATGGATTGTAACTGATCCTCAAGGAAATATCTTAGGTCTACCGCCTATGCCTGGT
>CAKZVK010000095.1 GCA_937921825.1 uncultured Saprospiraceae bacterium | reverse complement strand
GTAAGCTTAAACTTCTGATGCTTGCTCTGTGGCGTATCAGGCAGCTTCATAACTATAAGGCCTTGATTAAGAGCAGGTTGTATGTGGTTTTCTCTGACGTACTTAGAATCACTTAGCTCTAGTAATTGCATTATTTCTGCTCTGCCCATCTCGTCTTTTAATACCTTGAGTAAGGCTTTAACTTGGGGGGTAATATCGGGGGTAACTTCGGGGGTTGTCCCTCGATGTGGACGGTTGAGTACTACAGTAAAGAAGCCAGTTGTGACTTGATAATCAGCTTTAGCCAGTTCTGCTTTTCGCATAGCAGAGCCTATCCTAGCGATACCAGTACCGAGCTTTTCCATGTATGGTGTACGTGATAAGACGTCTGCTATATCTGCATTACGAGCCAGACTTCTCTTACCTAAGTCTTTTACTTCCATACCAGAAGGCAAGCTACCTGGACTGGATACTTCCACCCTATCTGCAAAGACTTCCACTTTGACATTTGCACCTTTGATATTGTAATCTCTATGTACTAGCGCATTGACCACAACTTCCCTTAGGGCTTCTTCTGGTATTTCAAAAGTTGTTACCGATTTTAGCCCTACTACTTTAAGAGATGTAAAAAGATGTTTTTTGATGAAACTTACACAGTCCTCTATGACTTGTATGAGGTCTTGCCCAAAATCTTTCTGGTCAAGGATATCACTACCATTATCAGTTCCATTGAAGGCTACACATCTGACTCTGAATTGTGGCACTTGAGCCACTGCATCTTCAGAGAAGAATATAAGACCTGCATTCGTTGGATGTACATCAGTAACCAGACCCAAGTTACGAAGCACAATGGCATCATCCAGTCCTTGAGCTTCTGCTGATAGGTAGGATTTATATGAAGCTACTTTGGCAGCACTGTATACCTGATTCCATTGATGTTCAGGTCGAACTCTCTCATCAAAGCCCAACTTGCCATGCACATTAAGATAGGCCGTCAGTTGCTCAGTACTCATCTTGATGGATTCTGAACCTACTCTTATGAAGTATCCCTGAGTACTTCTATGCGGAGGGTTTGCCGATTTTGAAACGGATATTACAGTTACTTTAAGACCGTCATCCATATCAACAGATTCCAGCTCTATATGTACAGGTGGGTCACAATTTCTTGCGACCTGCTCTATACTTGCTTGGTTGGAGTTAGATAGAGTATGCCCAGTAACAGTGCCATCATCTTCCACCCCAAGGACCAATTTACCACCTTTGGTATTAGCAAACGAAACCATAGTTTTAGAGTGCTTACTATCCATACTTCGCTTAAGGTCCAGATGTAATCCTTCACCTACAGCAATCAATTGATATACTTCATCTTTGGTCAATTTAGCGTAGCATTTTTTTGAGTTGAGCAAGAGCTGACTTACGTTCCTTATCTAGAGATTCGATATCCGCTATAATCTTTGAAGGCGAATCATATTCTATTTCTTCATAAACTATTTCTTTGTAGCGGTTGATACTGAGGTCATAATCATTTGCTTGTATCTCTGATATAGGTACTAAGAAGCTTTGTTCTGTTCTCTTTCTCTTGGCTTCCTTTTTTCTAGCTGACCATCTAGACAAGATATCTGCTATGTCATTCTCTTTTATCTCGTTGCGCTTATCATCAAGACTGTAGCCGTCATTATTCATCTTGTAGAACCATACGTTATCAGTGCCTCCAGTTCCTGTCTTAGTAAATATCAAGATGGCTGTGCTTACTCCTGCATATGGTTTGAATACACCAGATGGCAGGTCTATGACAGCGTCTAGTTTATGATTATCAACAATCTCTTTACGTATAGACTTATGCGCATTGCTTCCTCCAAATAGAACACCATCAGGCACAATGACTGCACATCTACCACCCACCTTAAGTGTACGTAGCATGAGTGCCAGAAAAAGCAGTTCAGTCTTCTTAGTCTTACATATCTGAGTTAATGACTTCTCTACACTATCACTATCAAGAGTACCCTTGAAAGGTGGATTGGCTAAGATTAAGGTGTATTCATCTCTGACATCGGCATTGGTCTCACTAAGCGCATCTGTGCCTCTTAGCTTTGGTTGGTCTATACCATGCAGTTGTAGGTTCATAGCCCCTATACGTAACATCGTAGGGTCAAACTCTATCCCATTAAACATCACATCATTGAAGTGCTTACGGAACTTCTTATCCATAAACCACTCCTTCTGCTCCTCTTGTATATACTTAGCACAGCCTATCAGGAATCCACAGGTACCTGCTGCAACATCACAGATGACATCTTCCTTATTAGGAGCCATCATCTTGACCATCATATCTATAATGTGGCGAGGTGTACGGAACTGTCCTGCACGACCTGCTGAAGCAATTTTGGATAGTAGATACTCGTATAGGTCACCCTTCGTATCCTTATCATCCATATTGATTTTATCGATGAGCTGCACGACTTGGTCAAGCAGTCTGGCAGTAGGTATCATAAAAGTGGCTCCTTTCATGTACTTAGCAAAGACTCCATTGTCAGCACCCAGATTCTTCATATGCTCAAAGACCGTAAGGTTATCCATCTTCACCTGTGGCTTGGTGAATAACTCATACATGGTCTCTGGTTCTTTATTCTTGAAGTTGGACCATCTAATGGCATCTTGCTTCTTCAGATAGGCCACATCCTTAATAGGTATGCCTGCTAGATTTGCTTTCTTCTCCTTCAGTTGTTGCTGCTCATCTAGTCTCCGTAGAAATATGAGGTAAGTCATCTGCTCTATAACTGTAAGTGGATTGACCACTCCGCCTGCTGCAAATGCATCCCATATACCGTCTACTTGAGACTTTATCTCTCCTGTTATCATATATCACGTTTTACTGAAGGCTAATGGGGTAAGTAAGTTCCAAGTCTGAAAATACTGAAGTTTAGTAAAGTCACCAACTTGAATTTATAACAAGAGCTTAAACATAGATGTAAAGGTGAGCCTGTATTTACATGCTATTTCAATAATCTTTCTATGGAAAAAAGCAGCAATTTGTTGTTCATGTAGTCATAGACATTGTGAACTTTTCTGGTCATATAAGGTCATGCATAGAGCTATAGACGGCATAAGGAATAATAATGGCTACTATGCATCTTAAATGAAAAAACCCTTAAGGTGTTAATCCTCAAGGGTTTCTTTACAGTAGTTGCGGAAGAGGAGGGATTCGAACCCCCGGTACGTTGCCGCACGCTGGTTTTCAAGACCAGTGCATTAAACCAGCTCTGCCACTCTTCCTAAATTATTTACAGCCACTAAGGTCTATTCCTAAGCGGCTGTAAAAGTATAATCTATTCTAGTAATATAAAAGCCCTTTGCTTTCTAATTACAGAAAGGTTTCAATTTTCGTATTAGCATAGATTAGCTATATCTCTAATCAGAATACTCTTTCTTTTGAAGTATATCTGGTTTTGTCTTTTTAGGTCATTCAGGACATAAGTGACTGTCTGTCTACTTGTACCGGTATAGTTAGCGATATCTTGTTGAGTCAAACTATGCTTTATGAGCATTTCTAGGCCTACTTGACGTCCATTAGTCTTCGCATTATCTTTTAAGAAGTCAATTATTCTCTCTCTGGCATCCTTAAACACTAGAGACTCAAATCTATCTTCTAAGTACATAAGTCTAGTGCCCTGCATCTTTATAAATCGCTCAGTCAAGGTCCAATTCTCCTTAAGATAAGTCTTAAAGTCCTTGGAATTAATAGCGAAGCAAACTAGATCCTTATCTATAGATTTAGCTGTATTGCTTCTTTGTTCCTGAGATGAAAGATATTCTATACCGAATAGTGATTTAGGATGAATAATCGTCTTTATTACTTCTCTGCCTTCTCCTGACTTAGAAATTATTTTGATAATTCCATTCACTAGGACATATACTTCTTCTGGAGCATCACCTACTCTGTAGATAATCTGGTGCTTAGAATACTTCTTAATAGAAGCTAGTGATGCAAGATCCATGAGGTCTTCTGAAGGTAATCCTTCAAATAAAGCTACCTCTGATAGGTACTGCATTTTAGCATTTAAATCCATCTTCATTCTTTTGTGCTGTTGTGTTTATTACCGAAACACCTATAGGCATAGGGGGATCAGCTGTAAAATTCAAACAGATGGATAATGAGAAAAAAGAAAGATAGAGATAGTGAAAGTGCTACTACTGAACCTCTATACTGTCGTAGGAGGTTTGGTAAGCAATGAAAATGCCTTGACCACCTTCTATATTAGTAGATGTAGGTACTGGAGCATCAAATGGACCTTGTTGTGTTTCCTTTTGGACTGTCAGAGACTTATGATAATCATAGTAAGCCTTTGGAACTGTCTTAAGGTCGAGATGGATTTCTGAAATAGATGGATTGGATAGGTCTTTTGAAAAGACTGTAAAATCGAGGGCATTTACGCCTTCTGTTGTTGTATAATCAATAAGTATGCCAGCCATATGAGTCAAGCTGAATGTACCTTCCTCTGTAGAGTTTACATTGAGGAATAATTGCTCACCGTTTTGTAGTATGTAAGGTTTTAGGTGATAGTAGTTGTTTTCTGGTAGTTCTGAAAATTCTAAAGCAAAGTTGTATTGATCTATACCAAGTACTGATTGCTTTTTCGCATCCACTTTTGAAGTGATTACACCTTTAGGAGGTACAATACATGAGGCTGTTGTCTTTCCAAGCCCAAGATTAGTAAAGTCAGTATTTAGCACAATCTCTTGGCCTTCGAAGAACTTAAAGCTTGTCTGTATCCAGCTATTGAGATTAGAGACCCACCTTAGTTCTTTGTTTAATTGTTGGTTTTGCTCATTGGATATACGGACTTCTCCATCTTCATCTGTAGGCAGCAACGCTGCTTCATCTACGCCGTAAGTAGAAGATATAGATAGAGAGACATCTTTACCAACTTCCATTTCAGCTATGATAACAGTCTCGTTCTGACTATCCTCAATAATGGGTAAATACTCCGTTGAGCAAGACTGTATGAGTGATACAGAAAATAAGAGTAATATGAGTTTCAGTTGATTCAAAGTTCTTCTAACAATAATTAAGACTCCGAAACTATCGGTTAGTCACTCGCAAAGGTAAAGATTATAAAGCTTTTTTGCTTGTTAAAAATCTGATTTTAACCCTTGTTAAGGGGTATACGAAAGGTAATAATGACTAGAAGCTGACATTATAGCTCAGTGTAGGCATAAAGGTGAATAGATAAAACTGCTCATATCGCACAGTCAGGTCTGCATTAACAATTTCGTCTATGTATAGTGGGTTGATTTTGTTGTAGATATTGTAGACGCCTAAGGTCAGTTTTGACCTCCCCCATTTGTACTTGTTATAAAAGTTAAAACCAAAATCCAACCTGTGATAGGTAGGCAACTCTGCATTATTTAAGTCAGAAAATACCCTGACTCTAGTCAATACTCCCGTTGTTTCATCCTCATAGTTATAACTCTGATTGCTCGGTAGCGTGATAGGTGTTCCAGATCCAAATTCAAAGTTGGTTGAGAATTCTATGTTTTCATTGAATTTGTAAGAGGCACTGGCATTAACGACATGTCTTCTATCATACCTGAATCTAAATTTCTCTCCGTTTGCAATCTCAGGAAAGGTTCTATTGCTCCATGATAAGGTGTAGGCTAGATTCGTGCTAATCTTAGAAGTATTTAATCCAAGGCTGAATTCTCCTCCATATGACTCCCCTTCTCCTATGGGAATAGAGGCTTCCCATTCACTATCTGCACTAACTCTGAGTACACCTGATCCATATCTGGTCACGTTTTTCAATCTTTTGTAATAGAACTCAGTCCCCACTATGAATCTATCAGCATTTCCTAGGTAATGTCCCATAGACGCAATCCAAGAGGTCTCTGGTCTAAGGTGCTCAGTAGAGGGTAGCCAAATGTCCGAGGGTACTCCCAGTCCTGTATTGGATAGAGAATGTAGGAATTGCCCCATTCGACCCCACGACAATTTGAACTTGTATTTTTCAGTACCTGTATTGAATAGAATACGTGGCTGAAGAATGAAATAAGTTTTACCTGACGAGACTACCAGCTGATTGACTCCGACGTTGATATTTGTGTTTTTTGTAATCCTGATATTATCCTCTATGTAGAATTCCAGCTCAGAGGATTTTAGATTGAATTCACTGAGTTGATTCTGTAAGATCGTAGGTGTCAGTGAAGCTGAACCAGTAACAATACTATCATTCTGCGTAGAAAATATAAACTGTGGTGTGAAGGTGTGATTCACCAAACCTGCGCCTACTTTTAGCTTGTGAGCAGCACTAGGATAGAAATCATAATTTACCCTAATTCCAACATCTCTTATTCCTGTCTTATAAAAGCCAGCATCATAAATAGCACTTCCAAGAGTACCATTGGCTCTATAAGCTTCTACCCTATCATGGTCAAAAGAGGTAAAATTGTGCTGAGATGAGTAAGCAGTAAGGCTCAAAAAGGATTTCTGACTTAACTTCGTATTCCACCTTAGTGAGGCCAAAGAATTACCTGACTTCCAAGATAACTCATCTATATCCCTCAGAGTAGAAACATCATTATCAGTTGTGATCAGATTATCAAAATCATCATTACCCTGATAGTAGCTGAGATATAAATTTGAATTTTCTCCCAAGGAGAAATTCAACTTTCCATTTAGATCATAGAATCGGATGTCTGTATTTCTGTCTACTAAGGGATTAGTATTAATTAAGTCAGTCAGTGAATTTATCCAAGGATCTACAATTGTTCTTCTTACGTTTACCATAAAGGAAGACTTGCCTTTCTGGATGGGCCCCTCTAGAGATACTTTCCCTGTAAGTAAACCCAGAGTCACATCTCCTGCAAGCCTCTGGTTATTACCTTCTCTAGTCCTAATGTCTACAACTGAAGATAGTCTGCCAGAGTAATGGGAAGGGAAAGCCCCTTTATAGACTTTGGCACTTTTGATGACATTGGAGTTGAAAATCGAAAAGAGTCCAAAGAGATGATTGGCGTTATAAACTGGTATACCATCAAACAGAATCAGGTTTTGATTAGTGGAGCCACCCCTGACGGACATACCACCGAAACCATCTGCCCCTGAAGTAATACCTGGCAAGGTGTAGGCCAGTCTCATGATATCTGGTTCTCCTGCAGCAGGAAGAAAAGAATTGAGTCTTTGTAATGGTAGTATCTCCAAGCTTGCGACCTTTTCTGATTCTTCTTTTGCAACGGGTACTATACGAGTATCCGTTATTAGTATCTCGTTAAGCATGATTACAGGATCTAGCATCACATTTATGACAGTATCTCGGGTCAAGCTGACTTCTTTCACTTCGATGTTATACCCTAAGTAGGAATAGTGTAATCTCTGAATCCCTTTTGGTACTGTAAAACTATAGAAGCCATACTCGTTACTGATGGTCCCTTTAGATCTATCGTAAGTATAGATATTAGCATTGATGAGGGTTTCTCCAGATTCTAAATCTTTGAGGTAGCCAGAGATAGTGATTTTACCATCACTATTTCTGTAAGGATCTTTAATAAGAACTATCTGATCACCAATGATTTTGTATTTGACAAAATGTCTCTCTAGGAGGTAATCTAAGACAGTGCCTATTTTCTCATTTTTTATAGAAAAGTTGATTAGAGAATCACCGGGAAGAATTTCTTCTTGGAAAGCTATAGTGACATCAGCTTCTTGACTGATTTCGAAAAGAACTTCTCTGAGGGGTTTGTCAAGTGCAATATATTCTACAATCACTTCATCAGGAATGACTGTCTGGCCAACTAACTTACTGATACCACTTAGGCATAGCAGCAGTATGACTTTGAAATATTGACTCTTAAATATTGGCATTATCATGCTATAGGCATAGCAAAAGTACTCATTTAGTACATGATAATTTATAGCTTGGAGAGAAGAGTATGTTAACTCTACTTAGGGCTTATAGCGCTTACTTCTATTTTCTTAAGACCAACTCTTTTGATATTCATATCTATAGAAGACGCGAGCAGCTCTAGACATTGGTTAAGATCTGTAGGCTGTAGATTGATAGCAGTGAAGTGCGCATCAGTCTTAGAGTCATCTACTATGGTGATTTCTACCCCATAGAATTTCTCTAATGAATCAAAAACTTCCAGCAATGGTGTATTATCGAAAGAAAGTCGACCTTTTTTCCAACTCAGTGCATTTGCATCCGAATCTATGAGCTTGAGGTCCTCACCTTCAGTGTACATTAGTCTTTTGCCTTGTTCTAGTACGATTCTTTCATCGTCAACCTTAAAGGTGACAGAACCATCTGCAACATCAGCAATTATGGACTTATCCTTTTTGAATCGTTGAATGTTAAGTGTAGCGTTTTGAGCTTTAGCCGTGACATCATCAAGGTCTAATCTCAAAGATTTGTTTGGATCTCCTTCGTTTAGTTCTAGGTATAGTTGACCTTGAAGGTCTCTAATCTCAAAATTCTTCTTGTCGTAGTATAGAGAGGAATTAGGAGCTAAGGTTGCTGTAGAACCTGGAGATAATGAGATAGGCATCGCTGCCAAGGTCTCATTAGATACTGAACCTTTAAGCTTGTCTGCTAGCTTGAAACCACCAAAGATGATTGCAAACGCAGTAATAGCTGCCAGCATTAACCTTAATGCGGAAGTTCCTCTACTAGAATCTACCTGAGACCCTAATTTAGGTGCACTCGAAGGTGAAATTCCGTATCTTTTAAGAAAATCGTTGTATGCTTTTTCTACATCGAAAGTTGTAGACGACTTATAAGTGCCGACTGAGTTCCAGATATTTTTGAAATCTGAAATCATTTCGGCATTGCCTGAACTTGCTGATAACCAGAGGTTTAACTCTCTTAACTCAGAAGTATTGAGTTCATTTTTGAGTTGTTTGGTAATCAATGATATGTAATGATCCTTTCCCACGTACTTTAAAGACATTGTAATTCAAGAAAACCCCTATCCCATCTCTTCTTTTTCTAACAGATTTCGGTAATTGACCATTTCCTCTCTTAAAATTCTGAGCGCTTTACTCATTTGGTTTTCTACAGTTTTAACTGAGATTTCCATTTTTTCTGCGACTTCTTTGTAAGAAAGTTCTTCGAATCTGTTTAGTACAAAGACTAAACGGCATTTTTCGGGAAGCTTATCTATCACTTCATTCAGGTAGTCTTCTAGTTCTTTGTATTCCATCCCCTCCTGAGAGCTTATGGAATTATCGCTAAGTTCAATATTTAAATCGTCAGAATCAAATATATCCTTATTTGATTTGATCTTATTAAGCGAGCGATTATAGACGGACCTCTTCAGATAACCAATTAGTGATTTTATCTGAACATTGTCTTTTTTCCTGTAAAGTTCATAGAATACCTCTTGAACAATGTCTTCAGCTAAGCTACGTTCCTTGGTGATACGGATCGCGGTGAGACACATGGTCTCATAGTATTCCTTAAAGATAAGCTCCAGTCCTCTGGAACTATCCTCAGTGAATATTTTGATCAGTTCTTCGTCAGTATGTGCCACCAGGTAGGGTAGTTAGTCATTTAATAAATTAGAAATGAAGGATGGATAAAATTGTAAATTACTCATTATCAGTAGATTAAGCTCCAAATTCGTGGGAAGAAGCTCACTACTACCCTATTCTAAACAAAAATGAGTCCAATTCAGCTTTCTCTAAAAATATCAAGCGTTAAAATTATGTGCGACAGCTCCTAGACCTTTAAGATCCTTGAATCCTTCTATTTAATTGCACTGATTTTCAATTCATAAAAGTTATTTTTGGGCAAATTGTAAGAATATGAAATTTTATCTCTTAGTTCTCCTGTCACTTCTAGTCGCCGATGCTGATCTCTATGCTCAAGGCTCATTAGATAGTTATACTGACTCTACTTCCGAATTGTTAAGATTAACAACGGCTATTGCAGAATTAGAAGAAGAACATTGTGAAGTTCCTTGTGGGATCTATGGTGATAGTCTGAGAATTGCACTAATAAAAGAGCATGCTAGGACTATAGAAAAGGCAATGAATCAAATTAATACTCTCTCAAAAGAGGCTTCTCCTAACTATAACCAACTCATTAGGTGGGTAAATAACAAAGAAAAGCATGCAGAAGAGATTCAGCACATTGTAGCTCAGTACTTTATGCATCAAAGAGTCAAGATGCCTAAGAGTAGCCTCGGTAAAAAAGAGATGAAAAAAGCTAAAGAAAAGTATTTTAACCTCTTAAGTAGCCTCCATGCGGTGCAAGTATATGCCATGAAATGTAAGCAGACTACTGACTTAGATCAGGTCGGAAATATCAATAGTGCCGTAGAAGATTTCGAGGCATATTATTTCCATGGTCATAAACACTAGAAATAAAGTATAAAGCCATTATCTTTGGCAACTTTTAAACGGTGATTGTAGCTCAGTTGGTTAGAGCATCGGTTTGTGGTTCCGAGGGCCGCCGGTTCGAATCCGGTCTTTCACCCTAAGCGGGACAGGTTGCAAAACTTGTCTCGCTTTTTTATGACTTACAATCTTCCACGCAAGAATTAAAGTTCAGATGAAGTAGTGGCCATTACAGTTGATTCTCTTTTTCCAGGACTTTATTTTTGCAACATCTTTAATCCTCAGGCACGATCAACAAAGGCACAAAGCATCTCTGGATCTCCTCGGAAATATGATCTTTAGTAAACAGCTTTGCCCAGAAGCCCTTAGCTCTTTTGACCATTACTAATAGTTGATAATCATTACTCCGCACAAAGTCCATCAACTTAAAGCCTACATCCTTACTTTTAACAAGATGTGCCTCACCCATATAATCTTGCAAGAAATTGCCTACAAATGGATCAAAAGGAAAACTGCTTTCATTTTTATTTGCCACATGAATCAGATCTATTTTGTTATCCCATTTCTTTGCTAATTGCAAGGGGACATAAAAAGTAAAGCTATGCTCTAAGGTTTGATTATCCAGAGCTAACAAAATGCTAGATGGTGGATATTGTACCTGATTCAGAGCAAAAACTCTATTCTATACCAGAAAAATACCATGGAATCTATCATGCTGGAGCTCCCGAGTCGGAACGAATTCAAATATGTGATAAAGGTATATTTAGAATTGTGCTCACAGTACACGAGCAGCCATTGGACTTCTATAGATATTCGCAGGAATGCATGTATGAATTGGGGGATTTCTATAGGCCAGACTCTGTTCTCTGTGTACACATTGATTTTGCTTCTTATCCTGATATTATTAATACTAAGTTATTTAGGATAGACACCGTATTTGCTATCAATCAGGATTATGTTCTGACGGAATACGGTGATAAGCTCTTCCTTAATTATTTACATAATGACTATAGTAGCCTCAAGATAGTAGAACGATCGGAATCAGGTCAGGTCTTTATCTACATCGTAGAAATAGATGACGTGCTAAATGAGCATGGTCTCGTATTTAAATCAATCAGTCAGGTCCGTAAAAGCAATGGTAAATACCAATTTGTAACGGTTCCAACAGAAGAGGAACTACAGAAAATGCTAGACTATGGTTATCATAAAGCAGAATACATTCTCATTCCATTCTAACTCCTCCTTTTTGGAAAATAGAAATTAAAAGTCTGTGGCTCCATGAAAGTCATACACAATGATGATGTAGCTCATCTTTCTACTTTAGAGATACCTGTACCTTAGAACTATAAAAAAAAATAGTTATGATTAAAGATATTCTCATCAGCGAAGTCATGCAAGAAAAGGTCCTCTCACTTCATCCTAAAGATGACTTTGCTGCAGCCAATCATATATTTAGTACTTATAAGATTCATCATATCCCAATCTTAGTGGGTGGTGAGGTAGTAGGTATACTTAGTTTGGGTGACTTATTGTTTATGGATAGAAAGAACACGAGTCACAAAGATAAGTTTCCAACTTTTGTATCTATGGGTATGAATAGAGTCGAAGATATTATGACACCATCGCCTTATGTAATGGAATCTTCCAGATCTTTAAGTGATGTTCTTGATCTTATGATTGAGAAGAGAGTGAATTGTATACCTATAGTAGAAAATGGCAGAGAACTGGTTGGTATTATTACAACCTTTGATATCATCACCTTTCTTAATGGACAACTAGAAGAATGCTAAAGGTTATAATTATACCACAAGCGAGACAGGTTGTAAAACTTGTCTCGCTTTTTTTTTGTTCTCTATTCTTCTGGCTTAAAAATTGAAGCCCAACCTCAAGTTGATTGCATTCTGTTCTTCTATAAAGGAAAAGTAGGGCTGGACGACTATACTACCTAATAAATGAAACCAGAGGCCTACAGTCTGACTCGAATGCCAATTACGAAAGCTCTCCCGTTCTAAGCTCACTCGCCCATAGTCATAGCCTGCGAGTAGGCCGATATCCATCGGGATAAAATTATTCTTCCATTTGATAAGCCTTACCCTGAGATCCATATTGTGATAATATCGACTTTCTCCCCTATATCTTTCATTTCTAAAGCCTCTGAGCCCGCTATTATTGCCTAGGTCTTGGTACTGAAAGAACTGTAAGTCGCCGAAGGATTTTCCATACCCGAATTGGTTGGCAAAGACAACTAGGGGCTTATTGAGGAGTCTAAGGTAAAACTGGGACTCAAGTGATAGTTCCGCTATATTTTCATCCAAGCTGTTTTCGAACTTGTAAAATCCAGACGTCGAAAAGCTGAAACCATTAGTCGGAAAGGAAGAGTTATCCACGATAGATAAACTAAAGCGGGCATCTGCTCCCCAATATTTACGAGTCTGGAATTCTTCGTCAGTAAATCCTAGGTCAGCGTCTTCGCTTACTCTGTCTGCTGTATTGCTAATATTTCTCACGGAAAATATTGGTCCAAAATCTAGTTGCGTTAGTTTACCCAGGCGAAGTCTTAGATTAGGTTTGATATCTATGGTCTGCATCCTTACCCAATTATACTCGATGGGATTACTAAGGTCATTTGTGGAGTTGTTGCCTAGGCCAAAATAGTTTTCGTAGTACGGATAACTTAGGTCAAGTGTTGGGGCAAAATCTAGCCTGCCTAGCAGATTTGGAAAGTGGCCTTCATAACCTATCTGATAAGCGTCTCTGCTACCAGGTGCAGCAATGAAAGAAAAGCCTTGTTTTGATTGGTAAGGATCTTTTCGCCAACTCCTATTTATCCAACTTATAGATGCTCCCAGCCATAATCTATCATCTACGGTATATCCAAAGTTCAATAGGGGTAAGCTGCTATTATACTGAAATCCGTATCTATCGTATTCATTGACCTGGAGGTCAGTACTTGTCATGTTCTTCACTACCCCTTCTGTCTCTATTCCTTCAGGAGTATCGTAGACTTCTATTTGCTGATGAGCATTTTTATTCTTGATAAAATCCTTTCCTTCACCTCCGATAATTTTGATTCTGATTGTACTTTTTTCTGCGCCCTCCAGTATAAGCTCGTCTTTGCCTCTGAGACCGTAAAGTCTGATCTCGTTGGTTTCTTCCGGGTAGAAAGTCCGCTCATATTTGGTCAAAGTACCATGGTTTTTGGAATCGACTGTCACCTTAAGATGAACATTACCATCAGGGTGGGTGGTGATGACAAACTTATCTGCATTGTCAGTGCCTGTCACTTCTACTTCTTTAGCGAGGAAGTCGTAAAATCTTCTGGCTATCTTATCCAGATTTAATCTTCTGGCTTTTAGTATTCTTGATAGTTCTTCATCATTATCTAGGCTAAGTATTTCTTTTGGAAATAGAAGAACGGCCTCATCTATGACCTGTTCTGTTAGCCTATTTTGTAATTCTGAAACTATTGGTTTCCATTCTTCCCATTCTAGATCATGTAGGAAATAGCGGTCAAAATGTCTTGCATTATATGACAGGCTTTTGACGTCTTTGCAATCTTCCTTGATGGTTTTGAATTGCTTGACCATAAAGGTAGAAATGTACCAGGGTACTATACCTTTGAAACGGTAGAAAGCTTGATCTCTATCTCGGGGTATCGGTCGGTAAATGTTTTTGCCCTCTTCTTTTATTTTTGTCCATCTCCATTGGTCGTCATGTCTATCCCAGTCATGAATAAAGAGATCAAACAATCTTGACTTAAGTACCCACTCCTGATCTATAAAATGATTCTTCTTTTCTCTTAGAGTCTCTAGCAAATCTGAGTAGCTGATAATTTTTTCAGCATATCCAAATTGTTCTGCATCACTCCAGTCACCACTAGGCCTTTCTTCTAAGAGATAAAGCTCCTCAGGGAATTGACTATTGTAATTGCCAAGTCCCCTTTGGTGTTGTAGGTAGACTAGCTTAGGCTCGGTGTAATAGATTCCAGCTGCTTTTGAGAGATATGGTATTATCAGCGCATTATAGGGATGAGAGGCGCTATTCTGATCTTCCAAAACATCGATAAGTTTGAGATTAGAAAACTCTGGAGGAACTAGCTTAGTATAATCTTTTTTGATAGATCTGAGGATGTATTGTCTGCCATCTTCTCTTTCCATTCTGAGTGAATTAGAAGCCATACCTCCACCCTTCTTGATTGGTGTGAGACCTCCTAGTTTGGTCTCTAGGTCTATGATTTCTGCCTCGACCTCTGTGGCCCACATATCCCTATACTGTGAGCCAAGAAATAGTTTTTTGAAGCCACCTGCGGCTAGCTCTTTATTTGCTGCTATGGTTTTCGTTTTTTTAGTAACTGGAGGAAACTCTACGGTTTCTTCTACAGTACCTGGACGCGGTTTTCTGATTTCTGTGCGGAATTCTAGAGCTGCTTCCCCTGTGAGAGGATCTACGATGTAGAATTCTGCCCAAGCTTCAAAGTCTTTATAAAAATCTATTTTGACATAACCTCTTCCACTACGCGTATACAAGGCTTCTCCACCCTTTCTGACATAGTCTATTTTTCCACCTGCACCGCTGACGATATATCTTATCCTTTGGTCTTCAAAGTACTGGAGTCCATGATCATGGCCTGATGCAAAAACTATATTTATTCTGAGCTTCTGTGCAAGCTCATCTAGCCGCTGCATCAATTCTTGATTTAGTACATGGGGGATGTCTTGTTTGGAACCAGTGACTTTTCTGTAGGCGGCATATGCTGACCCAATAATAGGAAGTGGTATCCAGAGGTTATCCTTGAGTTCCGTAAGAGGAAATAAGTGCTGTTTGAAACTGAAGTAACCGCCATGGGTTCCATCGCTCTTAATGGGATGATGCATAAGAATTACGATTTCATCATTCTTATACTCTACCATTATTTCGTGCATACGCTGCAATAGGTCTGCTCGTGACTTAATCTCGCAGCCTTTGTTCATATTCTTTTCTTGGCTCCAGTCATGCAGCCACCATTGGGTATCTAAAAAGACGTATACTAAGTCCTTATGAATTTTGATCACTTTTGGATCGCCACAAGCATCCTTGGGGTAGAATTTTATTTTGCTGTTATCCTTTGAGTATTCTTCGATGAATTTTTCTTGTCTTTTGATTGCTTTTCTTCCTCCAGGTTTGTGTTTATTCCAGTCATGATTTCCTGGGATAAAGTAAGTAGTGCCGTCATGTACTTGGGCACAATCTAGCTGTGCGGTAATTATTCTTTCTGCTTCTGCTCTTTTTTCTGAGGAGATTGGAGGCATTCCGTGTGGATAGATATTGTCTCCAAGGAATACAAGACTGGTCTCTACCTTTTCTTGGGCAAGGTTCTTTTTTAGAGCTTCTAAGACGACATTAGTATGCTGTACTTCATCATCTATTTCTCCAGTGTCCCCTACTAGGTAGAGGCTGTGCACAATTTTTTTTCCAGAGCTTGATTTGTCTTGTTGCCATGAGGAAACAGCTTCATCATAATACGGTTTAGTATATGTGCCACATCCAACAAAAGCTGCACTTAGCAGTACGACTGTTGTGAAGTATATATGAAGAAGCCTAGTTTTCATAGTTGAATTTGAATATTTTACCTGCAGACCCTTGGCCCTCTGTCGCTATGTATAATTGTCCTAATTCATCAAAGGTTATACCCTCAGGCTGTGGAATAGTTTTCTTATCAAGAAGGATCACTGACTTTACAGTTTTCTTTTGATCTAATATTGCCAGACTAGAGCCTTTAGCTGATAGTAAATAATACTCTTTTGTTAGTGGATGAATAGCGATGCCTGACGGAGAGAACTCTGTAAGTCTTTTCATGGCTTTTTTGAGACTCTCCGAATTGGAATTTTGTTCGGAGTAACTATTTATAAGATCTGAAATTGACAATAAAATGAATGGGTCTGTATTTAAGTGCATAGTACTAAGGTCTATACTATAAACGGCCTTAGTTGTTTCTTTGCTTTTGTCCTTTTCCAATGGTTTGCCTTTACAGGCAAGCAGAAGAAGGTTCTTTTCTGCATGGTAACATAAACCTTCTACATTGTTATTGTTGGATAAGACATTGTTGTATTTTTTGGTTTCTTTAGTTAATGCATTCAAGCTGGTGATCTTACCAGAGCTTTTGACGATGTAGATAATATGAGCTATTTTTTCTAAGCCTTCATAATCGCCTTTGTCCGAGAAGGCAATCTCATTCTTAATAGAAAAATCTTTTTTCTCTAGTTCGTAGATTATACCATTTTCATCATTATTGGTAAAGAAGGTATTGCTTTTAATGTCATACGATAGACTTGATATTTCTCTGAGCTTTTTGGGTAGTACGTGACGGGCTGCTGGCCTTTCGAAATTGAAGGAACTACTTTTAGCGGCTGTATTTGGAAGAATAATTTCCGTTGTTCGGATTTGCCTGTCTTGGGGTGAATTGCAAGAATAGAATAAACCAAGTATCATTAAAATTTGTATTCTCATCTCAAGACAATAGCTGGAATTCTGAGGAATGGACTAATATTGATTTATTGTGTAATAGAACCGAAAGATAAATGAATCATATTAATATCTCTTGCGCATATAATTATATTTTCACAATGCACTAATCAAAGCATAGGACTAATAGCTATCAAGAATAATTATGAGCCTCACATCTCCAGTAAATACTCCTGTTGCTCTGAATGGTCTGATTCTATCAGGAGGTAAAAGCAGTCGCATGGGGCAGAATAAAGCTACGCTTAATTATCACGGTATAGCGCAGTCTGAATATCAGGCTGATTTACTAGCTGATTATTGTGCTCAGGTACTGATCTCTGTTTCTAGTCAAAGTAGCTTCAGCACTACTAACTTTGAGTGCCTGCCTGACATAGAGCCTTATAATGGTCCCATGATTGGAGTTGCATCTGCTTTTCGATATAATCCTGATATTGCATGGTTAGTACTAGCATGTGATCTTCCCTACTTAAATGCGGAAACGATTGCGCTCTTGGTAGAGAGCAGGAATCCAAAGAAAGCAGCGACTTGCTTTTATAATTCAGAGATAGAAAGTCCTGAGCCACTGATTGCCATATATGAGCCCAAAGTATTTTCTCACTTGAACACCTTTGTCCAGCAGAAGAATTATAGTCTCAGAAAATTACTTCTTTCTATAGATGTGGAACTCTTAGAAATAGAGGACGAAATACGAATTAAGAACAGTAATACGCCTGCTGAGAAAGAAGACGCATTACGCTTTATTAATGATCAAAGTTAATTTCAGATCGGGACTGCTTAGACTTACAGTCGTAGGGAGAGCTATAAGTACTTTATTGCAAATCCCACCAGGGCTATGATAAGGCATAGAGGAGAATAATACTTTGTATCCATCTTACCGAAGGTTGTCGTCTTTATCTTTTTGAAGAAACCAGCATACTTAAAATCTCCAATTGCTCTTATAAGAAAAATAGACGGGATAATGACTCTGCCATAGTCAAAGATCCAGTTATTAGGATTGCCTGGCTCAGGGTTGATAAAGTAAAAAAAAGCCATAAGTAGAAGCCCTAAAGCGACTATTAGTGTAGCAACTTTGCCAGGTCTGAAAGTAGGTGCTGATCCTTCCTCTTTTGTAGGTAATGCATACTTTAGTCCCCATTCATTGCCTATAGCCCAGTTTAGATGAAAGATGGCAAGAATGAGAAAGATTAAAGATAGGAAGACAGAGAGGACATACATCAGTAGATTTTTTGTTTCCTAATCTAAGGTAATCTAAGTATTCAGTAATTCATGATTCATGTTTGTAATTCGTCTCATAGGAAAGGATTTCTTTGCTTTACGAAGTGCAAAACTGGCTGTCTCTTTATCCTACTGGTAGGAATAAATCTCAGCTGGAAAAATTACTGTAGAGATGGTATAGTGCATAGCTTTTAAGCAAAGTAAGTATGGGTAGTTCTGCTTTGTATTTTTTTATAATGCAATAAGGATGTAGTAAGTGCCGAAGGCAATAAGCGTAACCCTTTTTCCCAATTAATTGAAGGAATAGAGAATTGATGTTGTTCTGATAGGGTAAATTTGTGTCAATCTTAATCAGCCTGATTCAGTATTATATTGGCAAAAGCCTCTAGCTTAGCAGTGAAAATATTATCGATGAAATCTTATGTTTTTATTCTTGTCTCTGTTTGTTATTTACAATTAATGAAGTGTGGTAAGCCGGTGCAGCCTCTGCTGTCCGAGACCAAATCTGAAGTGCAGAACACAGCGGCTGCCTCAACTGTCACCGGTCCTAAGGAGCATTTTGAAAAGTACTGTACGAGTTGTCATGGCAATGAGGTGAATGCTTTCGTCGATAGGAAATGGAAATATGGCAATACCAAGGAAGATCTAGTACGATCTATAAAGCTCGGCATTCCAGATGCAGGTATGCCTGCTTATGAAGTCACTTTTTCTGATACCGAGGTAGAGGCTCTCGCAGAGTATATCCTTAATGGTATTCAAGATAGGAAGAGTTATGATGCTGCTAAGATTCCTACACCTAAGTACTACAGTACGAAGTTGCTAGAGTTACGAGTAGATACTGTAGTGAATGAAGTAGGGATTCCATGGGGTATAAAAGTCACGGCGGATGGTACCGTTTATTTTACACAGAAAGAAGGCAAGCTAAAATATGTGAGCCCAAGTGGTAAAGTCACAGAAATACAGAATGTGCCTAAGGTCGTAGAGAATGTGCAAGGAGGTCTTATGGATATTGCTCTACATCCCGATTTTGATTCCAATAATATCCTCTATCTGAGTTATACCAAAAGAATGGATGGGATGAAAACCACCACCGCTGTAATCCAAGCCAAATTAGTGGATGATGCCTTAGTCGATATCAAGCAAATTTTCCAAGCTGTACCAGCAGTAGCTAAGAATTACCACTACGGTAGTCGGATAGTTTTTGATAAGAGTGGCTATCTCTATGTGACAGTTGGTGATAGAGCGCATAGAGATGAGCACCCTCAGTTCTTAAATAATTCCTGTGGTAAAGTCCATCGTCTGCATGATGATGGAAGGATTCCTGCAGACAACCCATTCGTAGGTGTGGCAGATGCTGTAGAATCTATATGGTCCTATGGGCATAGAAATCCACAAGGTATGATCTATGATAAACAGAACGATCAGATCTGGACTAATGAACATGGCCCTAGAGGCGGTGATGAACTCAACCTGATATCCAAGTCAAAGAATTATGGCTGGCCTGTAATCTCCTATGGGATTAACTATAATGGAACCACCTTTACAACTATCACCGAAAAAGAAAATATGCTACAGCCTAAGAACTACTGGACACCGTCTATAGCTCCTAGTGGGATGGCGATAGTAGAAGGCAATAACTATAAGGGTTGGGAAGGAGATATTCTCAGTGGGTCTCTAAGATTTAAATATATCAGCAGAATCGAAGTCAAAGACGACAAGGTTATCCATGAAGAACGTGTACTAGAAAATATAGGCAGAGTACGAGCTATAGAAATGGGGGCAGATGGTTACCTCTATGTAGGAGTGGAGAGTCCGGGAAGAATCCTGAAGGTCAGTCCGGTCGCTAAGAATTAGTTTTTCATTCTCATAAGACCTTCCTGTACGACACTAGCAATCAGGACCCCTTCTCTATCAAAGATGCTTCCTCTAGTGAAGCCTCGGGAATTAGAAGCGCTAGGACTATCGGTCTCAAAAAGCATCCATTCATCAATTTTGAAGGGCTTATGAAACCACATCGCATGATCTATACTTGCAAAGACCATTTTTTTCATCATGATTTTAGTCTGATGAGGCAGTGCGGCTGTGCGGAGTAATCCGAAGTCGGAAGCACAAGCTAAAAGTTGATGCTGTAGAGGCAATGATGCTTCTACATCATTAATCGCTTTGAACCAAACCTGAAGATAAGGGTCTAAGTTCCTAGGAGGTATAGCATAGGGATTCGTCACTGGTCTAAATTCAAAGGCATTGGGATCTATACCGATGAGTTTCTTGTAGATTTTTGGTGCCAAGAATTTTATAGGCTTCAGCCTCTCCCCTACACTTTTCGTTGATTCTGGAGATTGGACTTTCGGCATATCCATTTGATGCTCTAGGCCAGATTGCTGTAACTGAAACGACGCAGCCATATTAAAAATAGCTCTCCCATTCTGCTTAGCGACAACACGTCTAGTCGTAAAGCTTCCACCGTCTCTTATCGTATCTACTTCATAGATTATAGGCTTGTCACATTTACCTGGCAGTATAAAATAGGCATGCATAGAATGTGCAATTCTATCTGTAGGTACTGTTCTGTAGGCAGCACTTAATGACTGTCCCAGTACCTGCCCACCGAAGACTCTTTCCCAAGGTGTCGTATAGCACTGACCTCTATATAGATTGACATCTAACTCCTCTAAATTCATTAGGTCTACGACCTGCTCTATACTTTCCATGATGCAAATGTAGATATCTTACACATACAATTCTTAAGAACTTTCTCCCAGAAAGTGCTTCTTTATCTACTCCTATCTAACCACTATTCTCTCTGTTTGGACGCCATCGATTGTATGAAAGCTAAAGAGATATGATCCTGAATTATAGTGACTTACGTCAGTATTAGTGACAATACCACCTGTAAGATTTTGACTTTCTATCAGTCTTCCATCCATTGAGTAGATAGCCAAGATAATGTCCTCATTATAGTGAAAGGACTCTAAGTCTATATAGACAAAATCTGAAGCTAATGTAGGATACAACTCTATCTTTTCTTGAGTAAGCTCCTCCACAGCTGAGGTGAATCCATGGCACTCATTCATAAGCACTGCAGCAAGATTTAGCTCTGAATCCACTACAGACACTAACCTATTAGTATACATTCCAGTGTCATCAGTAATTGTACAGTCTGAGTTTTTGGCTAGTTGCTCCCATTCCTTGTCCTTGATGAATTTGTATTGATGATCACCAGGATGGAGCATGACAGTAATTGAGTAAATGCCGTCGTTATCTAAGTCTTCCAATATGTGCTTTCTAGAGTACCAGTTATTAATAGTATTTCCAGCGAGGTAGTAGGTGGATTCACTATCAGAGTTATCTGTGTCTAAGTTGAATGTTACTGCATAGAGTTCCTCTTCATAGCAGAAGGCTTTTGAAGAGCAATAACCAAAACAGGCCTCCATCTTTCTATAACCATAGACTGGTGACAGATATCTATCGAAGTAGTTATCTGCGTCTCCACAGACCTGTCCCGATAAGTCTTCTTTACAGCTCCAGCCTGATGGACACAGTCCATTAAGATAAGTATAATATGAGTGAAAGCCTTCTTCCACCTCCATAGATAAGGAGTAGATGCCATCACCATCGGGATCAGTCATTCTATACTCACCATGACCAAAAGCTCCTCCAGCTAAGTAGACGCCTTCCTCATCGACGATCTCTTCACTCATGTTGATATGCCACTCTAAGGTGTAGGTCTTAGGGCAGGTCTTGCAGTGATTATAACAGTTAGGTTCCAGCTCAGTATTTGCATCAGTAAACGCATACCTATTTCTATAGTAGCCCCCCTCTCCATCTTCTGTGGTACTTATACAACCTAGGTCTTCATCGAAGACTTCATGTTCTGTCCATCCATCTATGCTGTAAATATATTCTATGTAATCCTCTTCTATGTGTATCATTCTTTCCCATACACCATCGTTGTCTTTGTCTGATAAGGGATGAGAATTGCCTGACCAGCCATTGAAGCTACCACTTACATATACTTGGCTAAAGGGATTTGGGTAGTTATTCATATCCACCTGAAAATGCACTTCTGATATGTCCGAAATATAGTTGACTCTGATATTATCGATGAAGTATTCTTGTTCAGTTCCTAACCCCCAACTCCCGAAATCTGGGTAGAAAGATATTATCTGTGTTCTTAACTGCTGATAGAAGGGATTGTAGCTCTGGTCTTGTTTTGAGAGGTAGTTGATTGATTTGCATAGTGTCTCCCATTCCCCTGCAGTTGTATACGTTAGCAAATTAGCATCAGATGATGGGTCTTTCATAGAGTTGAGCACTATTTTGCATTGACCCTGATTGGTAGCGAGGTAGTCTATGCATATCTCATAAGTGGAACTATATAAGGCCTGGTCTTGTAGCTCGAAGCTAAAACCAGCATCCATCCTTGCATTGGAGGCTTTAGTATACCTTAGAACATTAGTGGAGCTATTAATATGATTGAAATTGGGGTTGCAGACGACTTCTCGGGCTTTGCCATTCATATAGTAATTGCCGAATACAGTGATACTGTCGGTTTTATCTACCAACTGTTCGAAATCAGAAATAACTTTTGTCTGTGATTGAGAACTTAAGTTGAGGGCAAGGCATATTAGGCCCAGCAAGAATAAGGGTGCTTTCATGATTATACATTGTAAAATTCTAGGCGCTGTACTTTTTACCTACTGGAGCTTGTGTAAGTTTCTTCAGTAAGTGTACAATCGCCCTTTTTAATATATAATCCAGGGGTTCTCGCAGGGGTATAAACAAATATCGTACTAGACTTTTATCTAATATGATTGTCTATAAAATTCTATGCTTAGTAATGGAAGATCCGTCTTTGTAAATGTAGATGTTTAGTGTGGCTATGGGCTAGTACTAAAGCCTTTTCTGGTCATTTTGCCCCAACCTAAGTTCTTGCTGAAGAAATAATCATAATACCCCCTCAGACCCCAATACAAAACCTTGGGGTGATAGTATATGGCTTCTACTGTAGCAGTCTTGAAAAGCTTAATCAGATCAGATCTCGAATTGTATTTATCAAAATTCAAGTAGTAAATCATGATGGCAATAAATGAATGCGAAAGTGTCAGAAAGTAAATGAAGAATAATAGTATTAGTGCTAAGCCCAAATTAAGCTGACCTGTTACTATAAAGTATACAATCAGACCCATTCCTAGGAATTCGATAACTGGGGCAAGCATCTCTGTTAAAAGCCAAAAGGGATAACTAACCATACCTATAATCCCATACTTAGGATTAAGGAACATGCCTCTAAATTTGTACATGCACTCTATGGTGCCACGCATCCACCTATTCCTTTGGCTAGAAAGTATTGTCTTACTTTCTGGGACTTCTGTCCAGCAGAGCGGGTAAGGTATGTAGCCTATTTTATAATCTATCTTGTTCTCTAGACAGTGCTTATGCATCTTCATCACGAGGTCCATGTCCTCTCCTATCGCGTCATGAGAGTATCCGCCTACTGCGATTAATGTTTCCCGTTCGAACATTCCTAGTGCACCAGATATGAGCAAGAGCCCATTCACCTGATTCCAGGCGGTTCTCCCTAAAATGAAGGATCTAATGTATTCTATAATTTGAATTCTAGGGAGAATCTTTTTTGGCACCTTTGCTTCTATGAACTTTCCATGCTTTATTGTACAATCATTGGCTGCACCTATTACTCCTCCTACAGCTACTACCTTTTTGTCTTGAGATTGGAGCACGGGCTCTACCATCATCAGCAATGCATTAGGCTCTAGGATACAATCGAGATCTATAACTGCATAGTAATCTGCCCAAGAGTGATTAATTCCTACATTGATGGCATCTGCCTTTCTACCATTCTCTTTATCGATGACAAGAAGGTTCTTAAAGGCACTGTTCTTAGATCTATAGGTATTGATGACCTTCTTAGTGGAGAGGTTATTATATGGTCTCGTCTCAGAGGGAATCAAGCTGAAGTTATCAATGAGTTTCTGCATAGTATCATCAGAACTTCCATCATTGACTATGACTAACTCAAGGTCAAAATAGTGGGCTGTTAGTAATGATCTTACACTTTGGACTATAACTGCGGATTCATTATAAGCAGGCGCAATCAGTGCGACAGTAGGTAGTATATCACTATCTAGAAGACGGCCTTCGTCTATGAATTTTTTCTTTGCAGTAAAACTCTTTAAGCTATAAAATGAAATAAATCCTTGGAGAATATAACTTCCAAAGATTAGACAGGCGTAAGCAAGAAAACCATACTCTATTGTATGAATATTAAATTCAAACATTAAGCGACATAAAGTTTTGGTTGCGTATTCTCTGAGTTGTGAAAGTATTGTTGTAGTTCGTTAATGAATTCTTGATTTATGGTATTGTCAAGGACAATTTTATCGAATCGTGGTAACTTATGTCTAGGAAGTTTTTTCAGTTCGTCTATTATACAATGCTGGTCCCACTGGCTTAGTTTCCGATTTATCTTTCGAAAAGCAGCGAGTGGTTCTTTATTTATACTTACAGATGCGACTAAGGCATTTTGACTGACTGTAAGATTATGATCATTTACTAGTTTGTTGACTAGGTTATAATATTGCTGCACTTTGAACTGCAAAGTTTCTGTGATTGCTTCTGCCCTGAGAGTCCATTCGGTACTTTTAAACTTTTCAGATAATTCTTCTACAAAGCCAAGTGAAAAATAGATGTCACTAAGACGCGTCTTGTCATTGCCAGCTATCAGACTATGCATGCCCTTTAACTCTGAAAGTAAGACTGCCCTATTATTTACATTATATATATCATCTTTAGTCAAACTAACTTTTTCACTTCGCCTACCCGACTTATAGTTCTGGAAGTTATTGTTGGACTCAGAAATTATATGGCTTAGGTAATCTTGGTATTTATTAGCGACTTTTTTTCTTTGTTCAGAGCCTTTTTTTATGATGAAATTGTGTGCAAGGGAAAAGCTGAATATCGTGACCAGAACTATTATAGATAGCCCAATACTAATGAGTAATCTTCTTGACATAGAATTACTCTTCTCTAGGTGCTTGCTGATATTTAGCTCAGACGTAATCATCGATAAGTCTACCATAGGAGAATGATTCAGAGCTGCTTGTATCTTATTTAGGCCTATGCACTCATAAACCAAAGTGGCTAGAATTAGAGATGCAACACAACAAACAAGCAAGTCGCTGAGGTGGTGCTTCAAACTAGATTTATTGACATTGTGTAAGAACTTGTACATTCCTTTTATTGGTATTAAGTGGTTTTAATATAGACATCATGCCTGACGGTAATACCGCAGCAGTCGAATATTAAAGGATATAAAAGGGAGTATATAAGATAGTCAGATTCAGGGTAATGCTATTGATTACTCCTTTTGGACAACTAATAGACAATTCAAACAGATAACTACCCTTAGTTTACAATAAAATATTTTTTTAGACCTCTTGGCATTCTTTTGGAAATGGCAATGGAAACGAATTGAAAATTGAAAATAGTAGTAGTTAACGAAAACAAGCTTCTTGTGAAGCTGTTGGATAACTTCTTGTCCAGTTCTGGATATGAGGTTCTAAGTTCAGCAGACGGTCATTCATGCTTTGGTATTATCAGATCAGAAAAACCAGATTTAGTAATCATCGATTTGATGATCTCCTATGTGACTGGATATGAGCTTATAGAGTTTATTCGCAACTTAGAGGGTAAGTACATCAAGATAATAGTCATGACTGCTGTCTCTCTTGAATGTGTAATAGAGAGTGCCTTTGAACTTGGTGTGGATGATTACATCTTACTTCCGCTAAAGAAGAAAGAACTCCTTGCCCGTATTGAGCGATTGTCAAAGTATACCATTGCCATCTAAAAGCTGTGCTTTAGGTACATCGTTATTTGATCTTTTGCTTCTTTAGTTTCGGAGATATTTCTGCTATAATTCAGACCCAGATAGGCTTTGAGTCCGATAGCTGCTTGTGCTTCATAACTTATATACTTTGCATTGAGATCTAGCTCTGTCCCTCTTATGGTCTCCCCTTTAGAGAAGCTTCCATAGGCTAGTCCTACAAAATTACTCTGATTACCTATGTACTGACGGAACCGCATTCTATAAGAGGTGTCATTATGTTGTGCCTCGTTTATAAAGTTAAACGTTGCACTAAAGGAACTCTTATTGATGCTCTTGCTTAGACCCAAAGACACTAATCTAGTATATTCTAATTGCTGTATCAGGCTTAAGTAAACCGATAGCTCCATATTATACTTTAGACTCCTGTATAAACCCGAATTCAATCTAAAGGAGGGAAACATTGCTGACTTTGAATAAGCGAAGTGGACATAAGAATATAGCTTACTATTGAGCTTATTATACATTTCTCCAAAAAATTGTAATCCACTTGTGCTTGATGCCTTCGCTGACGAAAACCCTCCAATGAAAGTAGATTCTCTGAAGTTTCTACCATACTGTATGGTTTGAAAGTTGAGTTTGTCTTGTTCCTCATTTAGGAAGTGGTGCCTATATTCTGCAAATATGAAATTCTTTACAGAGCTTACATGAATGGTGTTGAGTAGTGTTTTTAGTTTTTGATTCTTAGGATCTTCGTCGAGTAATTTCTCAGTGAGCACTTTAGCATAGCGATACTCTTTGTTGCCATTCATGTTATAAGCGAGTCTGAACATGAGCTTTTTGTCCTCAGGAAATAACATTAAAGCCTGCTTGATGGCTTCAGTACTTTTAGCATACATCTTTTGTGACTCATATATGTCTATGAGCAGATTATGCAGTTCGTATTCATCTGGGTAGAGCTCGAGTAGTTTTCTAGTTTGTACCTCTGCAGTTAGATTCTGTTTATTCCAGAAGTAAAATCTTGCGGCTAGTATCTCAGCATCTTTAGTTGGAACCTCTGTCTCATCCTCTATTCTTTTGTGAATAAGGTTTATCGCTTTTGTATAATCCTTTTCTTCTGTTGCGATTCTTCGTGCCTCTGTAATAGTATTATAAACAGAAAGTTGCTCTGACTGTGAGAGCATAGTCAGTACAAGAAATAAGAATATTAGTGTAAATCCAGTACGCATTATCAATTATGATAATATGTCCTGTACAAAAAACAAACCAAAAATTTGGATTATGCTAGTGCGAGAGCATCCTCTATCGATGATTGGCAATAGTTGACTAGGTCTAGAACTTCATGATTATGAGGATCTATAGGTTGTAAAACTGTCCAACTGATACGTTTGAAAGCTTTGATTCTGTAATATTTATTGGCTTCTAGCCTAGCAGTGCCGTTGATGGCTAGAGGAACGACTAGGCAGTCTGGACATTTCTTAAGTATACTAGTCATGCCACCTACAGAAAACCTTTTCAGTACGCCGTCCTTAGATCTGGTACCCTCGGGAAAAATAGCTATAGACCTCTTTTCCTCTTTGGCTTTGGTCGCCATCTTGAGGATTTCTACTATGGCCTGTCTCCTATTATTCCGATCTATGAGTGCTGAACCACTTTTTCTCAGGTTGTATGAGATACTCGGTATGCCTTTAGACAATTCTATCTTGGATACAAATAGTGGAAAATAGGCTCTCAGGTACCAATAGATCCCTATGATATCCCATAGGCTCTGATGGTTGGCCACAAAAACCAAGGGCTTATCCTTAGGTAAGTCGTAATCACAAGTAAATGAACATCTCGTCCCTGCTAGTCTAAAAGCAAGAAGAATACCTCCATTTAGGTAATGCACCACTTTCTGATGTGCTCTAGTACCTAAAAGATTACTGGCTACCATCTGCAGTGGATGGAAAAGAAGTAGCAGAATAAAAAATGCTATTCTGAAAATAGACCCTAGTATAAATTCTAATACAAACAAGTTTGTTTAATTAGTTTAGTGTCAAAATTATCAATTTTCTTGGCAAATGAATTTTGTGCGAGCATTAAGATTTTATCTAGACGCTGTGACCATCAACAGGATTCATTCTCCGTATATCTATAAGTTGTTATCATCCGCTTTTGATCTAAATAAGGCATACTATGACGATTACCGTATAGAGGATCTAAGATCAAAGCTCAGTCGTAGCTCTAAGGTGCTCAGTTATGAGGATCTAGGAGCTGGCAGTACTGCTATCCTTAATCAGAAACAAAAGAAAGTATCTCAGTTGCTCAAGCATTCTACTTCTAATAAATGGAAGTGCCGCCTACTGAGGAATCTTGTCCTCTATCTCCAACCTCGATCGATACTAGAATTAGGCACTAATCTGGGTATAGCCACAGCGTATCTACATTCTGCTGATAAGAATGCTAAATTGGTTACAGTAGAAGGTGCTACTGAAATTGCCTCAGAGGCGCAAGAAGTTTTTAAGCAACTGGGCTATGGTGGTATTGAGTCGGTCGTTAGTTCCTTTGAGGCCTTCTTTGCCTCAGACCATCCTGCTATCACTGGTTCTGAGTTAGTCTACTTAGATGGAAACCATAGATATGAAAGTACGGTACAGTATTTCAAAAAGATATGGAATGCACATACTAGTACACGGTTTGTAATAGTTGACGATATTAACTGGTCTGAAGAAATGCAACGGGCTTGGTCAGAGATAAAGACTAGCTCAGGTGGTCACTCCATAGATTTCTATAAGCTCGGAATTATCTATAAGAATGAAAGTATTCCTGAAGTGAAACACCTGAAGTGCTTACCTAGAGTATTCAAACCGTGGCAGTTGGGACTATGGGCTAATTGAGGGAGAGCAGTCCTTCTGCTATCTCTAATTGGATACGTTGGTGCTCTGGCTGCAGTTCTATAATCAGATCTTCATGCACAGGAATCAATACCTCACTCCCATTATATTTAAGTTTTGCTAGAATCTGATTAGGATATTCTACGATTTCATCTATGGTAGAGATGAGTTCATTTCCCTGATTATAGAGGGAGTAACCGACGAGTTCATGGACTTGCTCTTGCTGATTGATCACAGATTCGTCTACTTCTGTCTTGTCCAGATATAATTCTTTACTGAGCAGTGCAGAGGCTGCTTCTGGACTATCTATCTCATCTAGCTTTAGTAGTATATGGCCTTTTTCTTCTGCGGATTCTATCAGAAAAGGGACTTTGGAGCCATTAAGATTAATGAACACTGCCCTCGCTTTTAGCAAACTAGGGATATAGTGATTGTCTATTCTTGTCTTGAATGCGCCATTGATTCCTCTAGTCTTGGCGCTATGGCCTATGTGTATAAGCTCTAGCAATTTAATTGTGCTCTACTAGAGTTTGCGTCATAGTAAAGCCCTCATCTGCTTTTTCTATCCAAGTCATCCCATCACAGGCAGAGAAACATTGGGTATCAAAAATATCCATCTTTCTGTAGATAAGGCCTACATCAGGAGCATACCATTCATGAGAGAATCTTTCTTCTATTTCTGTTTCGTAATTGGCTTGTTGAATCTCTAATACCTTATCGTAAGGAACACCATTGATTGTTTTGTTGGCTGTTTTACCTAAGACCTTATATTCCCATTCTAGATATTGTTCTATTGTTTCCTGCCCCACGAAAACTTCCAATTTTTGATCAAATTGATTTCCGTCCCATTCAGAATTTAGTACAATAGGAAAGTTCATTTTTACAAATCTTAAGTTCTCCTCTATGCGGATGAGAGACTGATTTGTCTTTTCTATCACCCATCTATCTGTAGATATAAATGGCCCACTTTGGGAATTTGAAATAGATCTCTGGAGGATGTAAGCAGTATCTCCAGCAGAATTGATAAAGTCACTGACGATTTCTTCTCTCACAAATGATGAAGAATTATAGTATTCTCCTCTTCTGAGGACGATAGTCGTATCTACTTGGTAAATCCAGTATTTGCCCATTTCTACAGGATAGTATTGAGTACCTAGTTCATCTGCTGGCAATTCTATAAACTGATCTTCGCAAGACATAAATATGCTGGCTGCAAATAATAGGAGGGCTAAAGCTTTGAAATTCAATTTCTTAAACATTATAGTAAATTATAATATAAAGTTAAACCAATTGGATAGAAAATCAAAGAATGGAGAATAATGAGATAACGATAAGAATAGAAAGTTAAGTATAAATCAACTTCTAAGAATGATTCCACCCGCCACGACATCTTCGTTTTCGTAGATTACAGCGGACTGACCAGGCGCAATACCTCTCACATTGGCGAGAAAGGAAACCTCTAGTTGGTCATGGTTTTCGGGCAACGAGACTCTACTTAAAGTGCCTCTATCATTGTATCTCACCATAGTAACATAGTCTTGATCTGGTGATATAGTTTCATGTTTTTGGAAGTTGATCTGTCCTACTTGCATGGCATTTTTCAGAAGATCATCTGCTTCTCCTAGGACTATGGTATTGGTCTCTGGAATTATATTGGTAACATACTTTGGTGTCTTGAATCCTCCACCAAGACCTTTTCGTTGGCCTATAGTGTAGAATGGATAACCATCATGACTGCCTAGTATTTCTCCTTGGCTATTGACGAAGGTCCCGCCCTTGACACTGTTTTCTAGTTCTGGTACTCTCCTCTTTAAGAATCCACGGTAATCATTATCTGGTACAAAGCAGATCTCATAACTCTCTGGCTTCAATGAAAGGGCTTCGTATCCCCAGTCGAGTGCCATCTTTCTGATTTCTTCTTTAGTATAGTTGGCTAAGGGAAACATTGTACGTGCCATACATTCTTGTGAGAGACCCCATAGTACATACGACTGATCCTTTCGAGGGTCTACCCCTTTGGATATAAAGTATCTGTCTTGTTCATGCTTGATGCGAGCATAGTGACCAGTAGCGATGAATTCACAATCCATGGCATCTGCTCTCTTTAGAAGGGAGCTCCATTTGATATGCGTATTGCAGAGTATGCATGGATTTGGTGTTCTGCCCGCAATGTATTCTTCCACAAAATTATCAATGACGTAATCACCGAACTCCTCTCTGATATCTACGATGAAATGATGGAAGCCTTTTTCTACTGCAATCTGCCGAGCATCATTAATCGAGTCTAGACTACAGCAGCCTGTCTCCTTGCTGGATCCACCAGAGGAGGCATAGTCCCAGGTCTTCATAGTAATCCCTACTATCTCGTAACCTTGCTCATGTAGCATCATCGCTGTGACAGTGCTATCTATGCCACCACTCATTGCAACCAGTACTCTACCTTTCTTGCTCATAGTGCAAAAATAGTCTTATAGCCATTAAAGCTCAATTTCCTCCATCAAAAAAGGGCAACCTTTTATTGATTACCCTTTTTACGATTGTCTGAGTATATTTTTCTTGCTGGTCTCGCTTGAAGACCAAGCTTCTCAATTTGTAGGTCTTACTTGATTAGTGTCACATTCCCTTTCATTACGGTTGTAAATCCATTGACACAGACACCAGAAAAGTAGTAGCCATAGACATCAGGTTCTAAGATTTCTCCCTCATAGGTGCCATCCCAGCCATTGGCTTGGTCATCGCTGGAGAAGACTTCTTCACCCCATCTATTGTATACAGTCAGCGTCATGCTTTCTAGAAAAGCAGATTCTACCTGGAAGACATCATTAAGATTATCAAAGTTCGGTGTGAACATATTAGGTATGAATACATCCCTTTCATCACAGGTGGGTTGTACTACAGCTATAGAAATAGAGTTAGAAGTCTCACAACCAAACTGATCTGAGACATTGACTGTATAGGTCGTTGTCTCTGTCGGTGTTGCCAAGGGATTTATGACTGTAGGGTCATCCAATGTCCCTGCAGGCGTCCATGTGATAGTGTTGTCACTATCTGTATCTATAAAGAGTTCTGTGGACTGCGTCAGGCAGACCTCTGATAGTTCTGTAGAGATGCTAGGGGCTTCTGCAAAACCACCAACTGTCACAGTGAATTGACTTGTATCTAGACAGCCATCGGCATTTTCGTAGATGGCTTCATAGGTTGTCGTTTCTCCAGGACTGACTGTAATAGCAGTCCCATCTATCGTGATATCGTCATTGGGAGTCCAAGATATATTGAAGGCAGTATCTTCATTAGGTGTATAGGCTAGTGTCGTCGATTCTGTAATGCAGATGACCTCATCCCCTGTAATTTCTCCTTCTGAGAATGACTCGTTCAGGGAAATCGTGTCTGCTTGGATGCAGCCTGCCGAAGAAGTAGCGATGGCAATTATCGTTTCATCTCCTGTAGGAAGATAGTCTGCTATGCCCTCGTTCATGGCTATTGAGTTTCCATCTGCAAACCATTCTACATCAGAGTCAACATCTGTACTAGAGCTAATAGCAGCCGTAAAGCCACGGCAATAGATCTGTTCTGTAGCTCCTTCATTTATCTGTAAACCTATTTCTTCAAAGACATTCACAGTCACCATATCCAAACTTATACAGCCATCAGCACTGATAAATTCGTAAATGAAAGTTGCTGATTCTGAAATCCCTTCTGGAAAGTCAATGTCATGTCCTGTACCTACGATATTGCCATCTTCATCGAAGACAGTGATGTCATATTGTAAGAGATCAGATTCCAAAGAAAAGGGCACATCTATGCAGACATTTCTCTCGTTCACTAGACTGCTAGTTTCTGGAAGATCTAGGACTTCTAGGAATATTTCTTCTGTATTAAGACAGCCAAGATCATTTTCCACAGTTATAGTTATTGTGGTGTCTTGATTCAGATTCGGTATGGTCAAGGTGCTTCCTGATGCGATAATCTGCCCTGCCTGGTTAGACCAACTTACTAGATTGTCGGTATCAAGGGTTACAGTTATCTCTTCTCCAAAGCAAGCCTGATTCTCTGATGATGGGTCGATGATTATCTCAGGTGCAGGTATGAATTGTACTTCGAGCTGATCTGTACTCATGCAGCCCTCTGGCGTTACTGATTGTACCTGATAGATTGCAGATTCTTGTAAGTTGGCTATCGTCAAGTTATTACCATTCTGAATCACCTGACCATTTTCATTGAACCATGTGACTGTACCATTACTAGTCACACTAATGTCATAGCTTTCGTTTTCGCAATAGATTATTTCTCGCTCTGGAGAGAATGCAATAGTCGGTAGCTCTACTCTATTGACCCTTACGGTGTCATAACCAAAACATAAGCTAGAGGGATTAGTAGAAATGGTCACAAAGAAATCTCCAGAGGAAGGTAAACTAACTAAAGGACTTCCACTCGCATTATCGAAAGACAGACCAGCAGGACCACTCCACTGATAAACGTAGCCATTAGTAAATGATGGATTAAGTGCTACTGTAGCAGAGCCACATTGTACGATGTCTGGTATAGGAGCAAAACTAGGGTTGCTGTCTACTGTGATAGTTACGGCTTCTGTCCTTGTGCAGTCTGCATTCGAGACCGTTACATTATATACCGTAGTCGTTTGATTATCTCCTATGATATAGTTTCCATTAGCATCTACAGTTAGATTTGTAGGCTGTGGAGAGATTGTAACAGTATTGCCAGAATTAGTATTTGCATAGACTACTGCACTTTCTCCTGGGCATACAATGACATCATTGAACTGTGGGTTAAATGGTACTGTGCTTATTTGGATCTGTTCTGATATGGTACTCGTACATCCTTCGAAAGTAGAGACCTGTAGTTGTACTGTGACCAATTGGTCCTCTCCTATTACCTGGTTGTATATAGGTCCATTGCCATTGAGAACTTGCATATCAGCAGTAGTAATCGTCCATGTATAAGAATTAGGATCTATCGATTGAGTACTACTGGTTGCTGTACCTGACAGTGAGAGTATCGCTGCATCATTACAGTTAGTCGTGCTGAAGCTGAAGTCAATTGCAGGATCGGGGATGGTTTCTATATTGAAATCTCCACCTACTGAAGTCGTACAGCCATTAGGCGTTGTCACCATTAAGGTCACTGAAATCGCTTGATCAGTATTAATGTCAAAAGTTGGATTAGAACCAGTCACGGTGTTTGTCATACCATTAGCAAGTATGGTCCAGACAATATCATTTTCTTGTACTGTTTCTGGTGACTGGATGTCACTGTTTAGCTCTATTGTTGTTATTGAGTTGCAATTATAGGAATCCAATCCAAAGTTTATAATTGGGTTCTGGACTGCTGTCAGAACTTGAGTTTCTGTATACGTATTGGTGCAACCTGTCGGTCCTGTTACGCTAAGTGTCACCATCACATCTTGGTCCGGTCCTGAGTTGACCATAGGATTTGGTCCCAGAACAGTAGTCGTTACTCCCCCACTTACTATGGTCCACATATAGTCTGTACTATCCAATGCATTAGAAATGCTACTCACAGCATTGAGATTAAGGATGTAGTCAGGGCTACAACTGATAGCTTCCAGTTCGAAACTCAAAGCAGGGTCATCTTCTGTAGCAACCGCCACTTGGACATAGGCTGTATCCATACAGGCACCATCATCTGCTATAAGTGCTACATCATAGACGCCTGAAGTTGGATAAGTAAAAGTAGGAGTCATTTCATTGGAAGTCAGATTGCCGTTGGGGAAATCAAAGATCCAAGTGAAGTCTAGGCTATCGACAGGAAGGAAGTTTGATGTCGTCCCATTAGAAAAAGAAACTTCCAAGCTATTACACTTTTGTAAGGCATCAGGGCTAAACATTGCCACTGGATCCCGTCCACAGATTCTTACATTATATTCGAAATCTCTTCGGATTTCAGAAAGCAGAACACCGTTCCTGTATTCCTTGACACAGACACCTATTAAGAACTGTGACACTATCGCAGGTGGTACGGCATACATTTGTCCTGAAGCAGGATCT
>CAKZVK010000094.1 GCA_937921825.1 uncultured Saprospiraceae bacterium | reverse complement strand
GGCTCTGCTCACCCCATAATCCCTAAAGAGCCATCCTTGTTGCTAGCTGAGGTTTTTCTCTTCAGGGAGTTAGAGAGTAAGAAAGGTAATGGTGGTCAGCTATTAGTATCATTGAGGATAGATTATAAAATTTTCTTGGGGTCTGCTCTAATTTATACATATAAATACTAGATTTGGTATCAAGGAATCAGAGCTCATTCTGATTTATTATACTAGACTAACTTGAGTAATACTGTAATTCTAATAACAGGAGCAGGAGGCCAAATAGGGACTGAACTTGTAGATGCTCTTAGAGCAGAGTATGGTCGTGATAAGGTTATAGCTACAGACCTGCTGCCACTAGATACAGATGGCCCTTTCGAGCAGCTGGATGTTACTAATCTAGAAAGGTTATCAGACTTAATTCAGCAGTATAAAGTTACTCAGATCTATCACCTAGCGGCCTTGCTTTCTTCCAGTGGAGAGAAGAATATCAATCTGACCTGGAAGATTAATTTCCAAGCCTACCATAATATCTTAGCGCTGGCAGTGAGCAGTGGTATAGACAAAGTTTTCTTTCCTAGTACCATAGGCATCTATGGAACGACCACTCCCAAAATAGAGACCCCTCAGAATGCATCTTTTGTACCCTCTACGGTATATGGTATCAGTAAATTGACAGGGGAGATGTGGGGGGAGTATTACCGCAAGAGATTTGATCTGGATGTGCGCTCATTACGCTATCCTGGTGTGATCAGTTATAAGGTGCTGCCTGAAGGAGGCACTACAGATTTTGCAGTGGAAATCTTTTTTGCAGCAAAAAAGAAAGGGCATTATACGAGCTACCTTAAGCAGGATACAAGATTACCGATGATCTATATGCCCGATGTTATTAATGCCACCTTAGGCCTAATGAATGCGGACAGAAAACAAATTTCTACTTCTATGGGCTACAACCTAACTGGATTTTCATTGACACCAAGAGAACTCCACGAAGAAATACAAAAGCATCTGCCTGAGATGACGATTGATTATGCCCCTGATGCTAGACAAAGCATAGCAGACTCCTGGTCTGATACGATAGATGATAGTCTGGCTAGAAAAGACTGGGGATGGCAACCGCAATACAACATGTCACAGATGACTGCAGATATGCTCAAGAACCTCTAGGTCTTTCCTCTGTTTCTATTTCTCGAAGCATTAATCACTAGGGATGCTTATCTTGAGTTCTATTTCTGAACTATGTTAAGATTATTACTTTTTCCCCTATTTCTCTTCCCAAGCCTATTTCTTGCACAGACGACTCTCCTCACTGGAGTGGTGACGGATAAGGACACTGGTGAGCCACTCATAGGAGCGACTTTGCAGAATGGTGCGATAGGCACACTTACAGAACTAGATGGTTCATATAGTGTAGCAATAGAAGCTGGCGAAAACCTGATTATGGTTTCCTATATCGGATATGGAGAATTTCCTGTTTCTGTCATAGGCACCGACTCTGATCAAGAGTTAGATATTAGATTGGCTCAGAGTACGACTATCCTAGAGACCACAACTATCACAGGTTCTCGCTATGAAAAAAGTTTAGCAAAATCCCCTGTATCCATTAACGTTATAAAACCCGAACTCTTAGAGAATACGAATACCACTATCATTAGCAGTCTATTAGATAAAGTACCAGGAGTACAGATTATAGATGGGCAAGCGAATATAAGAGGCGGCTCTGGCTATTCTTATGGTGCAGGAAGTCGAGTCTTATTACTGATAGATGATGTCCCCGCTTTTCAGTCGGATGCAGGAAGACCACTATGGGATGACATCCCTGTAGAGAATATCGCTCAGGTGGAAGTCCTTAAAGGTGCCTCCTCCGCACTCTATGGGTCTGCGGCCTTGAATGGCATAATAAATATCAGAACGGGATATGCGCTCTCAGAACCAGAAACAAAAATCAGTACTGCTTATACCTATTATATGTCGCCTGCGGATGCACGTAAGAAGTGGTGGACTGCTGCTCCTTATCGATTCAATGCTGGAGTGACACATAAGCAAAAATTTGGGAAGCTTGATATCGTGGCCTCAGGTTTTCTAGAGCAGTCAGAAGGCTACTATCAGAATACGCATAAAGACAGATACCGAGTATCTGGCAATTTTAAATATCGTATCAGCGATCAGTTACATCTTTCTATGAATACGATGTACAACTACAAAGATGACAGCAGTTATCTCTTATGGGAAAATGCCAGAGATGGTGCTTACAGAGGATGGGAGAATGGCTATGTAGAAAATGAAACAAAAAGATTCTATGTAGATCCACAATTAACCTTCTATGATAAAAGACTGAATAAACACAAGCTTATCACACGATACTATAAGATCAGCAATGGTAGTAATACTGACCAAGGGACTAATTCCACTAACTTCTTTTCAGAATATCAATATACGGGTTCTGTTGCAGCCTTAGAGTTAGAGTATACTTTTGGAGCGGCAGCCTATCTTGCCAAGTCTAATTCAGAACTGTACGGTAATGTAGATCTTAACGCTAATAACTATGCGGGGTACATTCAGTTAGAGAAAAAGTTCAGTGATAAACTTACGGTAACCCTTGGGAGTCGCTATGAACTAAATTATCATCTTAGCCCAGAGGTCTTTCTCTCCGATACTATTCCAGGCGGGCAGGTGTCAGAAGATAGAATCGTTTCTCGCTTAGGGCTTAATTATGGTCTAAGTGATCATACACATCTTAGGGCTTCGTGGGGGCAAGGGTATCGTTTTCCTACTCTGGCAGAAAGATTTATATCCAATAGTCTGGGCACCTTCAGTATTGTACCTAATCCAAGTTTGAATTCAGAGACGGGCTGGACGGCAGAACTGGGGATAAAGCAAGGACTAAGTCTTGGAGGCTGGAAAGGGTATTTAGATTTTGCGCTCTTTAGATCTGATTATACGGAGATGATGGAGTTTACTTTTGGTAATTACGATGGCGTGACCGGTTTCCAATCTCAGAATGTAGGAAACACTGTTGTCAATGGTCTAGAAGTGAATTTGATAGGACGATCAGAATTGTTCGGTCTTCCAACCAATCTACTATTGGGGTATACCTACATTGATCCATACTATAAAGACTATGATACCAATCCAGACCTGAGAGCAAGTGTCAGTATACCAGTCGCTCCTGATGCGGACCCTAATGTGCTTAAGTATAGAACTAGACATAATTTCAAAATAGACTTAGAGTCTAGTTATAAAAATCTAAGTCTGGGGATAGCCTTGAACACTTCGAGTCAGATGGAGACAATTGATCAGTTTCTTTCTATGCTGAATGAAATAAATCAATATCGAGCAGCCAATGGCGCTTTCAAAAGAGTAGATTGTAGGCTAGCTTATAAGTTCAATGCCTTCAAGGTTTCCTTGCTAGGAGAGAATATCTTTAATGATGAATATGCCATTAGGCCAGGAATGTTAGAGGCGCCAAGAAATGTATCGTTGAGGTTAGATATGACCTTGTAGTCCTTATTATTATCTTAAACTGCCTCTTTACTGATCAAAATGAATCCAACTATGTTACAAAACAATAGATCTAACAAAACAAATAAATCTACTATGATTTCTAAAGTCATTATCCTTTGCCTACCCATAATACTTATTGCTTGCAAGCCTTCTACGTCAGCACCTGCTGTAGATGTAAAGAAAGAAACAACTCCAGCCAAAACTAAGGTCGAGGAGGATGTAAAAGCAATAGAGAATATCTCGAAAGACGTAGAACTAAAAGAGGGTAGTCGGACAACCTCAAATCTCGATAATAAAGTGGGTAGTATTAAGTCTAAGAAAAGCACGAAGCCTGTAAGTAAGACAACCAAGGATGCCACACAGCAACAAGCACCTACTCCTGTATCTAAAAAAAGAGAAGTGTCAACCCAAGTGACTCGGGCTACAAATGCAACGAAATCAGAAGCGCAGACAGCAGTCGAGAAACCAGTAAGAACCGCTGAAAAAGCTAAGGATGAAATTGTATACTACGAAAAGCCACTAAAGGAAGCGAAGACGGTAGAGGATGTGCCTAGGGATGATGCAGTTACTAACTCCCCGCCCAAAGCAGTAGTACTCAATCATGCAAACTTTGATGCTTTGCTTTCTAAGCATGTTTCTGCAGCTGGTAAAGTCAACTACCAAGGCATTAAATCAGAGGTGTCAAAACTAGATGCCTATCTAAGCCAACTAGAGCAGACTGATGTTGCTGGTCTAGATAAGAAAGCACAATTGGCATTTTGGATTAATGCTTATAATGCCTACACTATAAAGAAGATAGTTACGAACTATCCTGTTGCAAGTATTACAGATCTAGATGGAGGCAAGCCATGGGATGTAAAATGGATAAAACTAGATGGCAAAACTCTGTCTCTCAATAATATCGAAAACGATATCATAAGACCTGCCTTCAATGAACCCCGTATACACTTTGCAGTGAATTGTGCAGCCAAGTCTTGTCCTCCTATTCTCAACAAGGCATGGACAGCAAGCAATCTAGAAAGCAATTTCGTTAAGCAGAGCAAAGCCTTCATTAATGACAGCCAACATAATATCCTCACAGCTAGTAAGGTGACACTATCAAAGATCTTTGAATGGTATGCAGTGGACTTTGGAAACCTAATTGATTTCTTGAATAAATACAGTGCAGTAAAAATTAATCCAGAGGCTACTGTAGAATACAAGGAGTACGACTGGGCTCTAAATAACTAGAGCTTATTCTAGAGTGAAGCTAAGACCTTCTGAATTTTCTAGAGTCTAGCTGTTACTAATGTCCTTATTGATGCTAAAGTTGCCCTATCTGCTTAGATTTCTGTTGTGAAGACAACTGTAGAGTAGTTATCTAGAATTATATCTCGTGTCGTAAGTGTCGGATAATCAGTTCCCTGTATAATCATGTGGAATAGCATAGCCTTCCACGACAACCAATCTCAATTAATAAACAAGAATAAATCAGCATAAACACTTTCACTAAGCTGATCAGATTGCAAGCATAACAAGTTCGGAAACGTAAAGCCTAAAATTCAACATCAATTATTGAATTCGACAATCACTTTAGGGATGTTCAAGAAAGTAACAACTCAATTTGTGAGTAGTACCAAATATTGGTAACTTTATGTAAAAGTGATTTATGGGCAAAAACACATCAGTATCCTTAGGAGAACACTTCGAAGAATTTGTTCAATACAGGATAAAAGAAGGAAGATACAAGAATGCAAGTGAAGTTATAAGAGCAGGATTGAGGTTATTAGAGGAAGAAGAACAGCAATTCTATGCACTCAAATCGGCAATTGAAGAGGGAGTTAATAGCGGAATAGCAATAGACTTTAATCCTGATACTTTCTTAGACCAAATAAAAAAGGAAAAGAAAAAGAATGGCTAATTACTCTTTGACTAAAAAGGCTGTTCAAGATTTAAAACAAATATGGAATTACACATCTGACAATTGGTCAGAATCACAAGCTGATCAATATGTTAACCAAGTATTAAGACACTGTTCTAAAATTGGAGAGAATCCTAATTATTGCAGAAACTATGAAAAACTCTACCCTGACCTAAGAGGTTCAAAAATTATCAAACATATAGTTTTCTACAGAGTAATGGATAGAGGTGAAATTGAAGTGGAAAGAATCGTACAGGAAGAATGGACCTAAAAACTAAATTCACAAAAGAATAAATACTCCACAAAGTAATAGATAAAAAGGAGGAGCTCCTTCTTCACTCCCCGTTTTATAATTATCATCTAAGAAAAAAATCCATTCTTCAGGGCAACCCTTTTCTTCATTTCTGCACACTAGTAGATGAGAGATTTATTCTTTACATCGAAACCTAATCAAATGAAGAAGTTTTTACAAATGATTTACATTATCATCCTACCCATGATCTTGGTGGCTCAGACCACAGTTGTAGACATTGTAGTCGGTAGTGATGATCACAATACTTTAGAGGCAGCTGTCATTGCAGCGGATTTAGCAGGTACATTGAGTGGTGATGGTCCATTTACCTTATTCGCACCAACCGACGCGGCTTTTGCAGCGCTTCCTGCTGGAACAGTAGATGAATTGCTGATGGACCCTCAAGGGGCACTCAAGGATATTCTATTGTATCATGCACTCTCTGGTGATGTGAGAAGCTCCGACCTTATTGATGGTCAAGTAGCCACTACAATTAATGGAAAAGACATAACTGTTACTATCAACGCTGAAGGAGTCTTCATTAATAATGCCTTAGTTACAGTGGCCGATATCGCAGCAGATAATGGTGTAGTGCATGTTATAAATGCTGTCTTATTACCGCCTACAACTACAGTAGTCGATGTGGTCGTTGGCAGTGATGATCATAATACCTTAGAAGCCGCGGTAATTGCAGCGGACCTAGCTGGCACGCTAAGTGGTGATGGTCCATTTACCTTATTTGCACCTACTGATGCAGCCTTTGAAGCCCTACCACCAGGAACTGTGGATGAGTTATTAATGGATCCTCAGGGAGCACTTATAGATATACTGTTGTACCATGTATTGGCTGCTGATGTAAGAAGCACTGATCTAGAAAATGGACAAGTAGCCACAACATTAAACGGAAAAGATATCACAGTGGAGCTTTCTCCAGATGGTGTATTTATCAATGATGCATTGGTAACTGTAGCGGATATCGTCACAGATAATGGGGTAGTCCATGTCATAGATGCAGTGTTGCTTCCTCCTGCTATTACAGTAGTAGACATAGTCGTAGGTAGCGATGATCATAATACCCTAGAAGCTGCAGTAATCGCAGCGGACCTAGCAGGTACCCTTAGTGGTGAAGGTCCTTTTACGTTATTCGCACCGACGGATGCGGCCTTTGCAGCACTACCAGCGGGAACGGTAGATGAATTATTAATGGATCCTCAGGGAGCACTTACAGATATTTTGCTCTACCACGCGATCTCAGGTGATATCAGAAGCACAGATCTGACTGATGGACAGATGGCTGCCACAATCAATGGAGCAGAAGTAGCTGTTACGATTAATGCCGAAGGTGTATTTATCAATGATGCAAAAGTGACAGTTGCGGATATAGTCACTGATAATGGTGTGGTACATGTTATAGATGCGGTCTTGTTACCCGGGACATCTTCTAGTGTAGAAATAGAGGAAATCACCATGTCTGTACTTCCTAATCCAGCCAATGAATATTTTGAAATAGAGATGGATTCTAAAATGAAGGAAGCTTCATTTAGTCTCATCGACCAGACAGGAAGAACTGTTATGAATGGTAGGGTGACTAAACAAAATCGTAGAGTAAATGTTAGTGAAATTGTTAGCGGTACTTATTATGTACTCCTTAGAAATAATCACTACTCAAGTTATAAAAAGTTGGTGATCAATTAATTCGGGAATGTCCAGGGCTTCGGCTCTGGACTACCTTGATCTCTAGATTATGAGCATTAAAGAACTTACAAGACCAAAAAGATTAACTATCCAGGTTTCAGATATTGATATCATTACTAGGATACTCAAAGGGGATAAAACAGCTTTCCGACTGTTATATGACAGGTATGCAAAGTTGTATTTATTAATTTGTAGACGATATTTCAAAACGAAACAGGACGCAGAGGATATGTTGCAGGAATCCTTTGTGAGTATCTTTAAGGACCTTAATCAATTTGATACTTCTAAAGGACAATTCCTACATTGGAGTAAGAGAGTAGTTATTAATACCTGCTTACAGAAACTTAGAAAGAAAACAGTGCTCGATGATTTTGATGAAATTGCTGATAAAGGATTTGATATAGGAATATCACCTGCAGTAATTGAAAAATTGAGCCTACAAGAACTCACCACCATTATTCATAAATTGCCTCCGGGTAGGAAATTGATTTTTAACCTATATGTTGTAGACGGATATACACATAAGGAAATATCAGAAATGCTTGGTATCTCTATTAGTACATCCAAGACACAACTCATGAAAGCGAAGAAATTGTTGAAATCAGATATCCAGAATAGTAACTTGTTTAATAATGGGAACTATGCTTGAAGATAAAAATACATGGCGTAATAAATTCCATTCTTCAGATCTGGAGAAAGAAGACTGGCTAGAGCCTTCTGAGGGATTATTTACAGCTATAGAAAACGAAATATACGAAGAGGAAGACAAGAAAAAAGGTATACTTCTACCTTTGTCACTCTTGGCATGCCTATTATTACTAGCCACGGCCTTCTACTTTGGAAAAGCATTGGTTGGTGACAATAACGCCTTGTCCCAGACCTCTGAGTTACAAGAATCTACAAATAAGAAAGTAGCTTATACAAGTGCAATTGTTCCTCAAGAAGATATAGAGGAAACTGATTATGCTGCTAAGAATAAAGTAGTAAGCAAGTCAGAAACAAGTGAAGTTGGTTCTAAGAAAACGAGTCCAGTACTTTCTTCCACGAAGGAAACAGTTAGCAGAACCCGTGATAAATTTTTACCTGCTCAAAGAACTACAGCAAATAGTCGTATAGCAGAGAGACGAAATATTGATTTCACTCAAACGATTACTGCTCCAAGTGTATCTGGTTTACTACCATCTATGTCCTCTGACAAAGCGAAAACAGAAATTACTCAGTTAGCAGGGAAAAGTAACCTTCAGGATAAGTTGTTGCCCTTGAGTTTTTTGAATTCAAAAGTCTCTCAACCAACATGGCTCTATAGTAGAGCAAAAGCGCCTTATACAGGTGGTTTCAGCAAAGTAGATTTATCTAAGGTCACTAAAGCTGCCAATGCATTATATTATGGTATGGGGGTAGCGGTTACGAATTTCAGATTGAATCAAACCTTTGTTGCTGCCGTAGATCCTGCAGATTTTACACATTCATCTAATAGAAGTCCATCTGCACATCTTGGATACAGTTATGGTATCAGTAATAAGTTTTCTGCATTTATAGAAGCCAACTATATAGCGACTAAGTTTAGCTCTGGCCACAATTCTGTTTATGAATATAGCGTAGGTAATGAGAGTAATAATGCAATTAATGTTACCCTGCCCATGGCTACGCCTCTCGGCTTTATGGAAGGTTCTGCTGTCATAACTAGAGTGGGAGATACGGAGTCTTCGGTTCCATTGATTCTAGATCTTCACAATAATCATAGCTTTCATAGCCTAGGTCTAACTGCAGGTATTTCCTACGACTTCCTGACTGTGAGAGACTTTACTTTCAGAACTCAATTAGGCTTAGGTTTAGAGCAGATTTTTGGACTAAGGAATGAATTAGTAGAAGTAAATAGTTCTAATCCCTTATTTCAGTCTTCTGACAGATCTATAATCAGTGACCAATCAGACTTTATGAGAACCTTGTCTAGTAGTCTCTTAGGACTTTCCATAGATAAGAGCTTCTCTGATAGCTATAGCTTGAGCCTCAGGTATAGATGGGTCAATGGCTTACATTCTATCTACAATCAAGATGGGCTGGGTACAGATTTTCATAGACACGATGTCAATATCAGTCTAGCAAAGAAATTTTAATTTCCAGACAACGAAATTCATAAGTAGGTCTGTATAGTTAGTAGTGTTACAATCATTACAACTATTACAATATGCATCGATTAGGAATAATTACTGTCTTATTACTTTTCTGTACAGCAGAAGTTTTCTCACAGTATAGCTGGCAGAAACCCAAAGGAACCTATGGCTTTATCTTTGGTTTTGACTTCGGAATGCGAGACATTCGTCAGAAAGAGAGTATAGACCTCTCCCTCTATGGTAAAAATAATTTTGGTGGTGTCCTCAATGAGTCCGCCTTACTCAGTTTCAGGTTAGGTTTTAATTATAGCCGCTATCTTGGCAATGATCTCTTCTTGAAATCAGGACTACGGATTATTAATCCTGCCTATGACTCTTATCAAATGCTTGCACTTAATAGTTCTGAAAGGGCAACCTTGGTAGAACAAGGACAAGTTAATCTTAGACAAGGATACAAGTATCGCTATCTTTTTGTAGAGGTTCCGCTGCATCTACGGTATGTGTACTCTGGTAAGAACTGTAGATCGTATGTGGAAGCTGGAGTGACTGGTGCTTATTACTTAGGCACTCAGTTAGAGAGTAAGCAAGTGGGTAGTGATAGCAATCCCATTAAGGTCAGAGAAGATATTTCTCCTCTTTATATTTCTGGTGTTCTAGCCATAGGTGCAGAATATGATCTCACGGATAATCTGCCAGCCTTCATTCAGTTAGTCTTTCGTGGACAAATCAATGAAATAGACAAAGGCCTAGTATCAGAACGTATGTATAGTATGGGTATAGAATTTGGTTCTCGGCATTACTTTTAGATGGGAATAAAAAATGCCCAGCAAAATCTGCTAGGCATTTATAGTATCGTTATCTATTATTGTTGCTTATGCTTTTGGCAATCTTAGCATTTGTCCAGGATAGATAAGATTGGGGTCTTTGAGCATCGGTTGATTAGCGGCAAAGATCATCTTGTATTTCATAGGATCACCATAGAAGTTCTGCGCGATCTTAGAAAGTGAGTCACCGGGTTTTACTTCATACATTTCTGCAGCAGCAGCGGCCTCAGGGATGTCAGGTGCGCCACCTACTACAGATATTCTATCATCTATAGCCGAGACGCCGTCCATATTACCTAGTATGAGGATCGCTCTTTCTCTATCTGCCTCTGACTTAGCTTCTCCCCAGATCTTGACTACATCGTTCTCGATCTCGATATCTACATTGGCCACATTGATGCCGGCCCCTTCTATAATGCCTTCTAGCAAGCCTTCTTGTCTTTCTCTCATTGCCACATCATCTCTCTCCTTTTCAGCATACTTGGTGGCTTTATTCTTAAGTAATCCTGATCCTGCGTTCTTAATAAAATTGAATAATCCCATGTGTTCGTTATATTTTATTGATTTATGTGAGTAATACGAGATTATAACTGCACAAAGGGCCTAAAAATTCCCTGTTGGGCCAGTTTGTAGATGTATTCTTCCTTAGCTAATGAAACAAGCCCAAAACCCCGAATTACTGTATATTTGCCTCGATTTTAAAGTATGAAACTGCTTCAGTATCTAATATTAACCATTCTTATAGCGAACGGCAGCTGGCCGATCCTTAAGGATACTGTCATTTCTTACAGTGATTCAGCGGTTCTAGTTGAATTTTTCAGCAGTTTAGAGGAGACTAATTGTGAGGAGCAAGAGAACGAATCAGAGGGTGCCAGTGATGAAAACCTGACGACTCCTGACCATCATGTACTCCATGAACCTAAGCCGCATGATAGCCATACTGGCTCTGCTTATCCGACGGATACAGCAAGTGTAGAGGATTACAATCAGCCCGATATAGAGGGTTCATGGTCCATCTTAGCGGAGCATCTGTCGGCAAACATAGACTCTAAATTACTCGATAGAGTATACTTTTCTAAGAGCAATCAGCAGGTCTTATCATAATAGAGACTCCTGACACTTATCAAGACTTGGTCCCAGCATACAGCGTATAGTTCCTGTTGCTCCTACCAAGCATAGCTACCTTATTTATAAAATTGAATCACCTACCGATAGAGCAGAATAGATTTCTATTCTAACCGATGTAGCTGAGATTCAATCAATTTAGAAAAACTTAAATCTAACATAACAATGCAAAGCAACGGATTAATTAAAGTGTTTTTAGTACTACTCGTACTTGTGAGCCTGCTTCAGTTATTCTACATGTTCCCAACGAGGAAAGTAGAAAAAGATGCGGCTTCTTATGCAGAACAGTATGTCGCTAATAACCCGAACTTGGATGCCTACGAGGCTAGAAAGGATGCAAAATTCCAATATCTAGATTCTATTTCATCTGAAGACATATTTTCTATTCCACTTTTGGGATCATTCACCTATAATGAATTAAAGTCTAGACAATTGGCTCTAGGACTGGATCTAAAAGGTGGGATGAGTTCTGTACTACAGGTGGATCTCAAAGAAATGCTGACGACTCTCTCTAGAAATAGTAAGGATGAGGCCTTTGTAGCGGCACTTAATGAAGCGGAGGCTGCACAGGCAAGTTCTCAGTCAGACTTCATCAGCCTCTTCGGTCAGGCATATGCTAAGCAACCTAACAAGAAGAAGCTCTCTTATATCTTTAGAAGAGATGGCTCTATGCAAGATCTGATCAATACAGAATCTAGCGATGGTGAGGTCATCAGAGTACTAAGAGAAAAAGCGGATGAGACAGTAGATCTTACTTTCAAAATGCTAAATGAGAGAATCAATAAGTTAGGGGTAACCCAACCAAATGTTTCTCTAGATGACACGAGAGATCTTATCCTAGTAGAGATGCCGGGTATAGAGAATCCAGAAAGAGCAAGAGACTTCCTCCAAGCAAGTGCTGCACTAGAGTTCTGGGATACTTACAGAACTTCAGATAATAACCTGTTAGGCCTATTTAGACAAGCGGACGAAAGATTAGCTGCTGGAACGACGACAGAGACGATAGAAGAAATCAAGCCAGCGTTCGATACAATATGGACACCAGCTATAGATTCTATAGGAAATCTCACCGGAGATTCTACTTTCCAAGTAGTGCCTAGGTCAGCTGATAATGCTATACCTAATACAGGTCCATTATTAAATATGTTGACACTTAATGACGGAAGTTATGCACCATCTAATATGGGGTATACCGTAAAGAATAAGAAGAAGGCTGTAATGGAGATGCTGAATAGACCTGATATCAAGAGTTTATTCCCTGTAGATTCTAAATTTATCTGGGGTAGAAAGCCACATATAGATTATAACACAGGTGAGCAGACGGATAACTACATGCTCTATCTTATCAAGAAAATACCAGGTAGCGAAAAAGCACCTCTAGAAGGAGATGTGATCGTAGATGCTTCGCATTCACCAGATCCTGTGACAGGAGAAATGACTGTAAATCTTTCTATGAATAACAAGGGTGCACAGAAGTGGTCAGAAATGACAACGAAGGCAGCCAATAATGGAAACAGAGAAGTCGCTATCTGTATAGATGATGAGGTGATCTCTGCACCTAGAGTAAATGGACCTATCCCAGGTGGTCGTACTCAGATTACGGGTAACTTCTCAGTACAGGAGGCGGCAGATTTTTCTAGTCTTCTAGAAATAGGAAAGCTACCAGCTAAGATTAAGATTATTCAAGAGTCTACAGTAGGACCTTCATTAGGAGCTAAGAACATTAATAGTTCTATCAGATCACTATTAGTAGGGGTAGGACTTATCCTTGTATTCATGGTGTTCTATTATAGTGGTGCTGGATTTATTTCTATTCTAGCCTTGATTCTGAATATGTTTTTCATCTTCGGTGCCTTAGCTTCATTCGGTACAGTACTGACCCTACCGGGTATAGCAGGTATCGTATTGACGATAGGTATGGCAGTAGATGCCAATGTAATCATCTACGAAAGAATTAGGGAGGAACTCAGAGCAGGGAAGTCCTTGCTTGCTTCTATAAATGATGGATTCAGACATTCTTATTCTGCGATCATAGATGCCAACGTGACTACTTTATTGGTTGCGCTCGTCTTGGCATACTTCGGAATGGGACCAATCAAAGGATTTGCAGTGGTGCTTATCATCGGTGTATTATCATCATTGTTTACTGCTGTACTGATCGGTAGAATGTTGATAGATTGGTGGACTAAAGGAGACAGAAAATTAGCGTTCTGGACTGGCCCATCTAAAAATGCCTTTGCTAATCTTAAGATAGACTGGTTAGGAAAAAGAAAGATTGCTTATGTGATCTCTGGGACTGTTATACTAGCAGGATTGGTGTCTATGTTTACAAGAGGGTTTGATCTTGGAGTAGATTTCAAAGGAGGATACTCTTACAATATTGAGTTCCCAGAATCTGCTAGTGTAAGCAGAGAAGCATTAGAAACTGGCTTAGCTACCGTCTTCGGAAGTACACCAGTGGTGAAAGCAGTAGATACTAAGAACACTTATAATGTAGTCACTGACTACCTTGTCAATGATACAGGAACAGATGCTGCAGATAAAGTAATCGCTAAGTTACACGAAGGAATTAATGCTGTAACAGGTGCTAATATACCGTTCGAGAAATTCAATCTTACTGATACGGAAGGTATGGCACATGTCATCAGCTCTAGTAAGGTAGGACCGACGATTGCAGATGATATCAAGACGAGTTCATTCTATGCAGGTATCTTTGCTTTGCTATTGATCTTCTTGTACATCTTCATCAGATTCAGCAAGTGGCAATATAGTTTAGGTGCCGTTACTGCCTTATTCCATGATACTTTAGTAGTACTTTCTGTATTCTCATTACTACATGGAATCGTACCATTCTCTATAGAAATAGATCAGGCCTTTATCGCAGCGATACTGACGGTAATCGGTTACTCTATAAATGATACCGTGGTACTATTCGATAGAATCAGAGAATTCTTAGGAATTTATCCTAAGAAGGATACTGATAGCATCTTGAATATGGCGATCAATAGTACTTTCTCTAGAACCATTATTACTTCGATCACGACTTTAATCATGATCACACCACTATTCTTATTCGGTGGAGGAAGTATCAAAGGTTTTGCATTTGCATTGATCATAGGTATCATCGTGGGTACATACTCTTCTATCTTCGTAGCGACGCCGATAGTAAGAGACCTTTCTGATGATCTTAAGCCTAAGAAAATAGAGTCTAAGAAAAGCTTCTCTAAGGCTGCCAAGTCTGCGAGATAAACATTAGATAACTCAGATATACGAAGCCCTTAGGTCGCAAGATCTAAGGGCTTTTTCTTTGAGTCCCAGCAGGGCAGTATTATTCTGAATCCTTCAGACCAAGTAGAGGACTTTCAGTCAGTTTTGTGGTCTCTATATCATGAGGGTTTTTATGTAAAGTTCGGTATTGTAGTTCGGGTTATACGATGAGTGCACTTATTGCGTTCCTGTTATAACTCTTGTTTTCATCTTGAGTTAATTATTAACGAGTTCCATTTTAAAAGTAAATTAAATCATAAAAAGGAG
>CAKZVK010000093.1 GCA_937921825.1 uncultured Saprospiraceae bacterium | reverse complement strand
GGGTATGTATCAAATGATTCAGATTGTGATGACACCAATCCCAACATCACTACCCCTACTACAGAGATATGTGATGGGATAGACAATGATTGTGATGGGCTGACAGATGAAGATGTAGGACCACTATGGTATGTAGATACTGATGGTGATCTTTTTGGAGATCCAGATGTGAGCATACAGGCATGTGACCAACCTACCGGTTATGTTGCAGACAACACTGATTGCAATGATGCTGATCCTGATCTCAATGATCCAAGTATAGATACTGATGGAGATGGACTCAATGATTGTGTTGATCCAAATCCTTTGGTAAACGTCTTTGATGTAGCAGAAGGAGAGATACTAGTCTATCCAAATCCAGTAAGTAACTTACTGTGGATAGAGAGTAACTTTGACTTAGATAGATTTGCGGTCGTGACTACCCTTGGTAGAAAAGTTGTTGATATGCAGATACAACAAAATACGCTGACCTACGATGTAGGACAGTTGGAAAATGGACTGTATGTTCTTATGTTGATGGTAGACGAAGATGTTTACCGAACCACCTTTATCAAGCACTAGATACTCAGTTTTTTGATATGCAGTCATTAGTACCCTACCTAAGTGGTGGGTGGGAAAAGATATGCGGGATGATAAGGAGTCAATGTGTCTGTAAGACTCTTTGACTCCTGAGGGTTTGGCATTTTTGCTCGTCACTTGCTTATATCTCGTAATTAGCCAGAAAAGGGGCTTTTTGGAGCTTGTAATTAGTTGTTGCCAAACTCGTCCTCCCAATTATCCTTGAAGACCTTCACCTTTTTGGCTCGATCTACCTCATCTTTGTGGAAGGTTTTTTTCTCATATTGATTGCAATCGGTCACAACCCTGTCGCCATCTGGAATCCTAAAGAAAGCGCCTTCATTAAGCCTTATAGAGGGATCTGCTTCAAGTTTTTTCATGTACTTCAAGAAATAGGGTCTAGCCATAATACCTCCATAACCATGATAACTACTGAGGAATCTGATCCAGTTGTATTCTCCACCGACCCAGGTTCCTACGACCAATTCTGGAGATACTCCCATAAACCAACCATCTACAAAATCATTAGTCGTTCCTGTCTTGCCGCCCCACTGGTCTGTGCTGAGCTGGCTAGTATGATTACTAGAGGCATACTGGAGCAGGTTGAGCATGACTTCGTTGTACTTTTCTGAGAGGACTCGTTTTTGGTTAGGAATCGAGTTGTAGATGACTCTACCATCTTTATCTTCTATCTTAGTGATGAAGGTCGGCTCATTATAGTTGCCATAATTAGCGAAGGTGGCATAGGCGGCAGTCATATCTAATACGTTAAGCTGTGCTGCTCCTAAGATGATGGCAGGCGCTGAAGGTATATTCTGCTTATTGAGACCTAGATTAGCAGCCATAGATCTAATAGGCTCCACACTTTTCATTTCTTTTAGCAGTCCTACAGAGATAGAGTTTTTAGATTTTTTGAGTCCATCTTTTAGGGTCCACCATTTCTCTGTGAATTCTCCGTCGGAGTTCCCTGGCGCCCAGGTGTCTAGTAGTTTGAAATGGGGATCTCCTGCAGGGATCTCTTGTCTTATGTCATGTATCTTATGACAAGGAGAGATGCCTTGGGAGATGGCTGTAGCATAGACAAAGGGCTTAAAAGTAGAGCCAACTTGTCTATCTGAAATGACATGATCATACTTGAAGAATTTATTCCCTATTCCTCCTATCCATGTTTTGACATGACCATTTCTTGGGTCTATGGATACTGATCCCAGTTGCATCATTTTGTGATGATATCTGATAGAATCCATTGGAGACATAACTACCGACTTCTCTCCATCCTTTTCATGGGCAAAAACTGTCATTTTAGTCTTGAGATTGAATATTTTTTTGGCTTTGTCTTCTAGTACTCTTCTCTGTTTCTTAAGCTCTTTCCATAGAGGGTCAGACAAAATTTTCTTGTATGTGGAAGCTTGTTTTTTACTGATGTAGTCAGTTTTTATGAGCTTATTGAGATGTCCAGGTTTTTGCTCTTCGGTAAGCATCCGCGTGATATCTGCATCCAATAATCTTGAGTCAGGGAATTTCTCTTTTATCTTCTGATAGATGCCAGACATCAGATTATTTTTCATTTTGATGTAGCGGTCAGAAGTTCTTACGGCTTTATTGAGAAAATCCTTTCTTTGTTTGGCTTGTTTCTTATCGGCTTTATAGGTCCACGGATCTTTGTTTTTCCATACTTCATCATAGGTCTTTTGGATCTGTGTCATATGCTGGAGCATGGTTTCTTCTCCATGCATCTGCATTTTTTTATTGATCGTCGTGTAGATTTTTAGACCATCTTCATCTACGTCATAAATAGTACCATCTGGTTTTCGATACTTATCTTCTTTGAATATTTTTTTCAGCCTTTGCTTTAGGGTTTCTCTGAAGTAGGGGGCGATACCTTGGTAGAGGATAGTTCTGTTAAAGTTTGAAAGATCTATGGGATTACCTTTTAGTTCTTGATATGCTTTGTCAGTCAGGTATTCATTTCTTACCATTTGCTTTAGCACTACATTTCTCCTGGACATGGCATTTTCAGGAAAGCGCTTGGGATTATAGTAGTACGGATTTTTAAGCATCCCCACTAAGACGGCAGCCTCTTCGACTTTAAGACGGCTTTGGTCTTTTCCGAAATAGGTTTTGGAAGCCGCACTGATACCATGCGAACTATAGGTATAATCGAACTTATTGAGATACATGGCAATGATCTCTTCCTTAGTATATCTCTTTTCAAACTGTATCGCAATAACCCATTCTTTAAGCTTTTGCCAGACCCTCTTGACGAAAGATCTCGATCGCTTAGTGAAGAACTGCTTGGCCAATTGTTGTGTGATGGTACTTGCCCCACCTTTGCTACCCAGAAAGAGGACAGCTCTGATGGTCCCTCTGACATCTACGCCACTATGTTTATTAAATCGTTCATCTTCTGTGGCAATGAGTGCCTTGACTAAGAAGGGATTAAGATCTTCATGTAATACACCTTCTCTATTCTTAGAAAAGTATCTGCCTAGCTCCTGATTATCATCGGCGTAGATAACACTGGCATATTCGTAGTTAGGATTTTCGAGCTCTTCTGTATCTGGCATTTTGGTGTAAGAAACCAGTACAAAAATTGCAGCGGCAAACAATAGTCCAAGGATAAGTAAGACCCATAGCCACTTAGCCATCTTAGAAAAGAGATTCTTCTCAGTCTGCTGGTTCGCTTTCTTGGTGCCCTTTTTCTTGGATGTAGACATGAATTCTTATTTAAACTACTACTCTTTGTGTTAAGATAGATGATACAAAAGTATAATATATATCAACGTTTTGTTTTGAGGATTTATTAAGTGTAGGGAATATTCGATTATTCGAGGAAAACCTTGTAATGCCTTACCTTTAGCCCCGATGGTCTTACTGATGGATTCCATATTGAAAGCATATTTCCGCTACCGACAGCAGCGGATAGAGCAGGTGGTCTCTGACCCCGGGAAGTACCAAAAGAAGCTTTTGTGGTCCATACTTCATAGTCAGCAGGATTCTGAATATGGTAAGAAGTATGATTTTGGAAAGCTGGCCTCTTATGCAGACTTCTGCTCTGCCGTACCTCTAGTCAGATATGAACAGATCTCTAATGATATCCAATTGATGATGGATGGCAAGGAGAATTTATTAGTAGTAGATAAGGTGGAATGGTTTGCTAAGTCATCTGGAACAACTACAGGTAGAAGCAAATTTATACCGGTCACAAAGAAGTATCTTATAGACGGGCACCTTAAGTGTACCTGGAATGCTGCTTCGGTCATCTATAATGAAGATCCCAGTGCTCGCTTATTTGCGGATAAGAATTTAATCATGGGCGGTAGTCTGAAAGATATAGGTGGTGGCAGAACTGTAGGGGATATTTCGGCTATACTGCTTAAGAATTTTCCTAAGATCGGAAGACGATTTTCTACACCTCAGATCGAGGTGGCCTTGGATGATGATTGGGATAGAAAAATTGAATATATCGTCCGGCACTGTACTAAAGAACGCATAACCTTACTCGGTGGAGTGCCTACCTGGACCTTGGTTCTTTTTAAGACTATTCTAGAGCATACTGGTGCACAAGATATATGTGAGGTCTGGCCAGGTCTGCGTAGTTACTTGCATGGAGGGGTTGGCTTTGGGCCTTACAAGAAGATTTTTAGGACTTATCTGCCTTCAGAGAAAGTAGTCTTCAGAGAAGTTTATAATTCGTCGGAAGGCTATTTTGCAATCCAAGACAGAAAGGATGAAGAGGGTATGGTCTTGCTCTGCGATCATCAGATATTTTATGAGTTTATTCCATTTTCGGACTATCTGAGTAAGGAGCCATCTGTACTAAGAGTAGAAGAGGTCATTGTCAGTGTACCTTATGTGATGGTGATCACAAACTCTTCGGGCCTCTACAGATATGTCATTGGTGATGTGGTAGAATTTGTAAGTACTCGACCTTATAAGGTTAGGGTCATAGGTAGGACAGAGCAGTATATAAATGTATTCGGTGAAGAAGTGATGGTGGCTAATACAGATCAGGCTATAGCTCAGGTCAGTAAAAAGCATCAAGCACAAATCAATGATTACACTGTCGCCCCCGTGTTTATGGATAAATCCACAAAGGGAGGGCATGAATGGGCCATAGAGTTTATAAAGCAGCCTACATCAATAGAGGCCTTTGCAGAGGACTTAGATAGAACCTTGCGTAGCATCAATTCTGATTATGATGCAAAGAGGTATAATGATCTAGCCTTGAAGCCATTAATTGTCACAGCGCTCAGGTCAGGGACACTAGAAAGATTGCAACGTCAATCCAATAAATTTGGAGGCCAAAATAAATTTCCAAGACTTTCTAATGATAGAAAAATCTTAGAGGCGCTCTTGCAAAGCTAGCAAACAGCAGCTATGCACCAATAGGACCCAGCTCCACACCTTCTGAATAAGCCGCTTTGACATTGTTCTTGAAAAAGGATTGTTTGATCAATCCATAGATTTCGAATGTCGCTTCCCAGTAGTCATCAGGAGATACATAAGGTCTGATAGCCAATTGGATATTATGGCTATCGTATGTTTCTATACCTATAAGTGGTTCTTTTTCCCATTTAACATATTGACTTTCCTTCAAAGCAGAGTGAATGACTTCTTTGACTTTGGGAAAACTTTCTTCGTAGGGCATGGAGACATTAAGCTCTAGTCTTATATCGCCTATAGTGCTGTAATTAGTAATAGCATTATCGGTCACCTGCCCATTAGGAATAATTAGGGTTTTGTCATTTGGTGTTTCTAAGGTGGTGTTGAAGATTTGCACACTTTTCACCTTGCCAAAACTGTCATTGACTGAGATCCAGTCTCCTACTTTATAGGGTTTCAAGAACAAAATTGTCAGCCCCGAAGCAAAGTTGCCCATAAAACCTTGCAATGCCATTCCGATTGCAAAAACTGCAGCACCAAGCAAGCCTATCAGTGCCGTCATCTTCACTCCTATAATACTAGCCGCCACCCCAATGACAACTATCTTAAGTACAGAGGTGATGATAGAGTTTAGAAATTCGGTTATTTCTACACCTAGGTTGGCTTTTTCTAGACCGAGGCCAATGATTTTACTGATCTTATTTACAATCTTAAATCCTAGCCATAGAATGATGAGTGCTAGTAGCAACTTGGGTACAAAAGCAATAAGCCAGTCGATTAGATTAGTGCCATATTTCTGCACATTTACGAGACTGAAATCTTGAAATACATCTTGTGGATTGTTAAATAGCTCGCTTGAAGCGCCTTCTTGATTTGGTTGATCTTGGTACATGTTAGTTTTTTCTAGGTCAGCTAATTTATAAATTGAAACCATCTAATTCTAGAAATTTATAAATTGAATAGCTTAATTGTGTTTTCAAAGAGATAAATCATAAGTATCGAAACAAATAAGATCATTATCGCTGAAAAAATATCCAAGGATATGGATATCGATCTGCCGTTGGAACTGTCAGATGAAGAGATGATAAAACAGATCGCATTCAGGGTAGAGAAGATGCTCAGAGGAGATCCTGATCTACTGATGAGTTATCTCTACAGGTTAGATGTCACACAGAAAAGGATCAAAGAGGCAATGGAGACGAGTATAATGCCAGCCCATGTCACTTTTGCTAATCTGATCTGGGAGAGACAGAAGCAAAGAATAGCCACACGGAAAAAGTATAAACAAGACCCCATAGAGGGTTGGGAATTTTAAACCAAGGCCGTAGATGTCAAAAACATTCAAATCTGAAGGTGTGGTCTTGCGAGCTCTCAAGTATTCCGAGACTAGTCTTATACTAGACATCTACACTGAGATGCATGGCATAGGATCTTATATCATAAGTGGTGTCAGAAAATCTAAATCCAAATCTGCTAATGTCTATCAACCGATGAACATCATAGATATGGTAGCTTATCAGCCCGGCAACAGCTTGGCCCGAATAAAGGAGGCCTCATATGCCTATAACTATGTGCAGCTTAATATCGATGTCATCAAGTCTAGTATCGGGATTTTCTTTGTGGATCTGCTCAAGGCTAGTATCAAGGAAAAAGAAGCCAACCCAGCACTGTATCAATTTATCAAGAATACTTTGATTAGTCTAGATCAGAATCCTGTGCATCCATTACTCCCGATAAACTATGCCTTAGGACTGACTAGTTATCTAGGATTCCAACCATCAGATAATTATGGTGAGGCAAGCCCTTACTTTGATTTGCAATCAGGGGAATTTGTGGAGAATGACTTGCAGAGTAAATATATTCTAAATGAAGTCGTGAGCCAATATCTTTATAATGCCATGATAGAGAATAATGAAACCCGTCTAGATAAGGAAGCTCGAAAGTTGGTCTTGGATGCTCTCATGAATTATTATCGCTTTCATGTAAATGAATTCAAAGAATTGAGATCATTGCCTGTGCTCAGAACTATTCTGTCTTAAGTATATATGTATTTTTATCATATTTGTCTCCCTAACTAAAAATTATGTCTTCTACTGCTGGAAAGAGAATTATGCACTTTGACTCCAAGAAGTTGTCCAAGGCTATACAGCTGGAATTATTCGAGGCTATGTTAAGGCCAAGGATGATAGAGGAAAAGATGTTGTCCTTGCTCCGCCAAGGTAAGATCAGTAAGTGGTTTTCTGGCATTGGTCAGGAGGCGATAGCTGTGGGCTGTGCTTCTATCTTAGAGGAAGATGAATGGATCTTTCCGATGCACCGTAATCTAGGGGTATTTACGACGCGAAAGATTCCTTTGCATAGGTTGTTTGCTCAGTGGCAAGGCAAGCCTTTGGGTTTTACACAAGGTAGAGATCGGTCTTTTCATTTTGGAACTAAGGAGCATAAAGTGTGGGGCATGATATCGCATCTTGGTCCTCAGTTGTCACTAGCAGGAGGAGTCGGTCTAGCACATAAGTTAGCAGGAGAAGAAAAAATGGCCCTGGCCTTTACAGGTGAGGGGGGTACGAGTGAGGGTGAGTTTCATGAAGCACTCAACGTCGCAGCTGTATGGCAACTCCCAGTGGTATTTGTCATAGAAAATAATGGTTACGGTCTTTCTACACCAGTAAGTGAGCAGTATAAATGTGAGCACCTTTCTGATAGAGGGAAAGGTTATGGTATGCTAACGTATAGGATAGATGGTAACAACATCTTAGAAGTCTATAATACGCTTGAGAAGGTCGCTAAGAAAATCAGAAAGAATCCGCAACCTGTCCTTATAGAATGTCAGACCTTCAGAATGCGAGGGCATGAGGAAGCTTCAGGTACAAAGTATGTGCCTGATGAGCTTATGCAAGAATGGGCAGCAAAGGATCCTATAGAAAACTACCAGGAATATCTAATCGATAAAGGATTTCTGACACAGGCAACAGTAGAGGAGCTTAAAGCTCAGTATAAAAAAGAAATAGCTGAAGAGCTCGATATCGCTTATGCAGCAGAAGAGGTATCGGTAGACACTAATCACGAAGTCCATGAAGTCTATGCTGAAAGTACAGCGGTAAACATCTCACCTAATGGGCACTCTAGAGAAATGCGATTTATTGATGCTATCTCTGATGGTCTAGATCAAGCTATGCAGAAATGGGATGAGCTGGTGCTGATGGGGCAAGATATTGCAGATTACGGAGGTGTATTCAAAATAACTGAAGGATTTACAGAGAAGTATGGAAAGGGTAGGGTTAGAAATACGCCACTATGCGAAAGTGCTATAATCGGTATAGGCTTAGGCCTCAGTATGAAAGGTTATAAAAGTATGGTGGAGATGCAGTTTGCCGATTTTGTCACCTGTGGTTTCAATCAGATCGTCAATAATCTTGCAAAGATTCATTACAGATGGGGACATCCTGCTGATGTAGTAATAAGAATGCCTTGCGGGGGTGGTGTAGGCGCAGGACCATTTCATTCTCAGACCAACGAAGCATGGTTTACACATACACCAGGACTTAAAATTGTCTATCCATCCAATGCAGTAGATGCTAAAGGACTCTTGCTGGCTGCCATGGAAGACCCTAATCCAGTGATGTTTTTTGAGCATAAAGGACTTTATAGAAGCCATACTGCAGAAGTGCCAGAAGGCTACTACACTACTGAGCTAGGAAAGGGTCATCGAGTACAGTCCGGTAATGAGCTCTCGATAGTTACTTATGGAATGGGAGTACACTGGGCCGTAGAGACTGTGGAAGAAATGGGTCTGTCAGCAGACATTATTGATCTTCGAAGCTTGCAACCGATTGACTATGGCATCATTAATGATACTATAAAAGCGACCAATAGGGTGATCATTCTACATGAAGACACCTTGTTTGGTGGAATAGGAGGCGAGATCTCGGCTTATATTTCTGAGCATTTATTTGATCATCTAGATGCACCAGTTATTAGAGTCGGTAGTCTAGATACTCCAGTTCCTTTTAACAAAGCACTAGAAAAGGAGTTTCTAGCCAGTTATAGACTGAAGGAAGCTATTGAAAAAATATTAAGATACTAGAAAGGTGAAATTAGATTATTCAAAAATCAAGGACAGGTCTTCTAAGTATAAGGCTATACTAAAGAATACACATAACTACAGAAAAGATTGGTCAGAAGGACTGAAGCAACTCATCGTAGATAACCTCAATAAGGTCATCAAGAAAACGAAACTCAGTGCTTTTGTAGAGGTGAAGGATGATATAGAGAATCTGGAAGTCATCAGTTTTTCACTAGGAACAGAAGTGAGTGGTATTGCTGAAAAATTGCCTGGCAATAAATCTAAGAGACCTTTTATAAAGTCTAATGGTTCTTTGATCTTTCAGCAATTGTTTAACGGTAAGGTGATGATTATGATTATGTATCCTTACATAGAAGGATATGGTCAGCCTAAACCTCCGATGACCCTAGAAATATTAAGACCAGAAGAAATGAAGCCGGCCTTCGTACTTAGATACGTGGAGACTTTTCTAAAAGAAGTAATCCAATGGGAAGATTTCGATGATGATGTACCAGAAAAAATGGGCATGAATCCGATAGGCTTTTCTGGCATGCAAGGCCTGCAAGAAGATTAACACCTCCTTATGGAGATACATTGAGAATTGGCTCTGATTTATCAGGGCCTTTTTTTTTTTACGTAATTTTTAGAAAAAACAAAAAACATGTACAGCTAAGTCAGATTGTCATGATTCGAAAACAAAGTCAATCTCTTATTAAATAATAAGATTGCTAACAGGTAAACAACTCTCAAGTTAGCTAGCCTTTGGAATAGAAATAGCCTGACCATAAATTGATCAGGCTATTAGTATTATAAACAAATTACTCAATGATCAATTTCTTCACAACTTGCTTATTGTCTATAAAAATTTGTATCAAGTATAAACCTGATGGCATTTCTTGCAAGTCAATTGTAAAGTTTTCAATACTTATTTTTTCTACAAACAGAACTTCTTGACCAGTGTAGTCCATCATTACTAAGTCATAACTTTTGTTCAGAAGGTTTTCCACGCCTATCGTTACTTTGTTCCTTGCTGGATTAGGAAAAAGTTTGAATTCGTATGCAGAATCAACAATAAGGTCATTGGAATGAGATAGCCTTTTGTTTTCCACTTCTTCCTTATTAAAAGTGATGTCTGATTCAGCAGGACAATCTCCAAATGGACATGTATTTATTCCTCCACTAGCTGCACCGGTAATGAGATTTTCAAAAATCAAATTGGTATTGAAAATCTGTAGAAGGTGATATCTACAAGGTGGATATGGTACAGGAGTCAGTACTGCTATACCTGGATCACCTACTGTAGTCATGTACTTATTAAGGTCTTCCATAAATTCTTGCAACTGATTAGGCCCACCACAGTACTGTGGTTCTCCCACGCAATATGATTTGTTTAAAATATTGGTTCCATTAACGGTTACTTGATGTATATAAGAACCACTGGTCATAACACAATCTAGGCATAAAGAATATTTGCATTCTCTTACTGTGCTACAATCAGCTTCGAAAGTATGCATAGTACTTCCACAACAGCCATTTTCATCTATATAGGTTAAAGTAAGAGTATAGGTTCCTGTATCTTCAAAAGGCACAACTAATTCTGTTTCTCCACTTCCAGTAATGTAGACTGAGCCATTGCTAAAGGACCATATAATGTGTTCTAATCCTGGACTCCCAGCATTAAGATCAATTTGAAATTGGTAAAAACAATTTGATTGAGGAGTTACAACAATTTCTCTTAATGGAGGACTGTTGCAATCTTGTATGTCAGTAGTTGCGGTGCCCTCACAATTATTAGCATCTGTTACTGTTACCGTATAGGTTCCAGGACCTACATTCTGCAAAGACTCTTCATAAGTACCATTATTCCATACGTGAGAATGTGGTGCATCTCCAGAAGCTAGAGCTTCAATAGAGTAGGTTTTTGCATCGCAATCTATATTCGTGTACTCAAGATCTACTTCTATGGGCTCATAACAAGGCCCTGGCTCTATGGTTACTTCAAAATCAAGCACTGTGACACAGCCTGAGTCATTATCAGTAACAGTAACACTTGCTGTCCAAGTCCCGACTTCCATATCGTTTAGCTCTAACCACCAATAGTTAACACCATTATTGTTACCTCCTTCAGTAAGTCCTGGGTGATTTGTTTCCCAGGTATATGTTAGCCCGGGAGCATAATACCAGGCGTAGAATCTTACGTCATTCTTATTTGTACCCTTATCTATCCAACTATGTTCGCACTGGCCTACAGGTTTCCACACATCTGGATTAGAACTATCGTTTAATTCTAACATCCTACATCTAGGACTTCCTCCAACGGTACAAACGGATCTCTTAGTGCATCCATCACTGTCAGTAACTGTGACAGAGTGGATTCCTGCTAGCAAACCAGTGGCAGGATTAGTTGTAGATCCATTGGACCAGTCATAAGTATAAGGTTGTACACCATTCATGACGTCAATCAGTATACTTCCTGTTCCTGCTTCATTACAGTCATCTACTACCTCTTGACATTCCACCACTAATGGACATGGATCAGGTTCGACTACGACCTCAAAATCTAGTACTGTTTGACAACCGGAAATATCTTCTGTAATTGTTACACTAGCAGTCCATGTTCCTACAGGTAGATCATTTAGTTGGAACCACCAATTATTTCCCCCATTATTATTCCCTCCAGAAGTTGCACCGGAAAAATTTGTATCCCAGGTATAAGTAAGTCCTGGACGAACATACCAGGCATAAAATCTTATATCATTTAATCTGGTTCCTTTGTCAATCCAACTAAACTCACACTGACCGACTGGTAACCATGCATATGGACCAGGATCTGAATTCATTTCTAAGATTCTACATTGCGCTATTTTTCCATCTACTGTACAAATCGATCTTTTAGTGCAACCATCATTATCGGTAACAGTTAAGGTGTAGGTGCCAGGAGACAAATTTGTAATAGGATTAGTAGTAGCACCATTGGACCAATTGTAAGTATAGGGCTCTGAACCATTAGTTACTGCTACACTGATACTACCACTACCATCCTCCATGCAATCATCGGTTACTTCGGCACATTCCACAGTCAGCTGGCATGGATCTGGCTCTACCACCACTTCAAAATCTAGAACAGTAACACAACCCGTATTAGTATCTGTAATTGTAACACTAGCTGTCCAAGTCCCCACCTCTAAATCATCTAACTGAAACCACCAGTAATTCAATCCATTGTTATTACCGCCTGTGGTTGGACCTGATGAATTTGTTTCCCAAGTATAGGTTAATCCAGGTGTATAATACCAAGCATAAAATCTGATATCATTAAGACTAGTGCCCTTATCTATCCAGCTATAGGTGCACTGACCTACTGGCAGATAAGCGCTTGGACCTGGATCTGCATTTAGCTCAAGGATTCTACATTTTATGCTGCCACCTACTGTGCAAATAGACCTCTTGGTACAACCTTGGCTATCTGTGACAGTAACAGAATGTGTGCCAGCTGAGAATCCAGTTCCTGGATTTGTTGTAGAGCCATTAGACCAGGCATAACTATAAGGTTCTACGCCATTTGTGACATCGATAGCTATGCTACCAATACTGCTCTCATTGCAGTCATCTATAACTTCCACGCATTCTACTACTAATGGACATGGATCTGGTTCTACTACAACTTCGAAATCTAATACAGTCTGACAACCAGTGACATTATCTGTTACTGTCACAGTTGCTGTCCATGTACCTACAGGCAGATCATTTAATTGGAACCACCAATTATTACCTCCATTCTGGTTACCCCCAGATAAAAGACCTGTATAGTTTGTATCCCATGTATAAGTTAGCCCAGCTCTAACATACCATGAGTAAAATCTTATGTCATTCAATCGAGTACCTTTATCTACCCAGCTAAAATCACATTGTCCTACAGGCAGCCATTTATATGGCCCTGGGTCTGAGTTCAGTTCTAAGATTCTGCATTGAATAGTGGGACTAATCGATTCTTCTATGACAAATTCACCTGTAGCAGTACAACCATCACTATCTGTGATTGTAATGACATAACTTCCTTTTTCTAAGTTAGATATAATACCATCATCTGGTAATTCTACAGAACCTGAGCCATAGTCATAGGTGTAAGGTGACATTCCTCCTTGTGGTACGATAGTAATAGAACCGTCTGTATTTCCGCACGATGCATCAGAGGTGTTGATGTCTAGAAAAAATACATTTTCTAAACATAACTGATCATTACAACTTGAATCAATTTTACAGCTTGGAATAGTAACTAGTATTGGAATACTTCTTTCACAATTAGTTGAAGATTTAATAGTCTCTTCATAAAGATTTACTTCGACCAAACCAGAGCTATTCACATTTGCTTTAAGAGAACCTATTAAATAAATATTATCATTGGCAAATTCAAAGTGGGGTAAATCAATACTTTTAATATTTGAGGTCGGAATTGGCAATTCAGATAACAAACCAGTTTCATCATATTTATTTAAGTATAAATTTCCCGAATTTGTCTTTGACATATATAGCAAGTTATTATCTCCAAATTCTAAATTAATATCAGAATTTTCACTTTGTGTAATTCCTTTTGACCATAGTAAATCATGGTTACGAGTATATATAATTTTCTTTGAATCCAAATCATTAATCAAAGTATTATTGTATTCAAATTGAGAGTCAGATTGTACTATGTATACTATATCTAACGGAGAATTAGGTCCTGATCCATTATTATCTAAAGCAATTTCTTTTATCGAAAAATTATTAGCACTTGACATTTCAGATACCTTCTCAAATGATTCAGTTAGAATAAATGAAGCGTACGAATTTTGATTTTCTAAATTGAAATTCTCTCCATTAATTTTAATATAATTTGTCTTACTCTTGGCCGTAAATAAAACAGTGGATGAATCAATTTCGTAGAGTACGAGTGGCTCAATATTTTCTATTAGATTAAAATCTGCAATTAGATTTCCATCCATGTCCACTTTAATTATAAATCCAGAATTATCATCAACTGTATGATAAAAGTTATCATATCTAATTTGATTATTAAATTCTCCTGCTATTGTGATTATTTCATTTTGCACTTTTACTTGATTAATCTTTAAGTTATCAGCATCCAAATATTTTATAGTCATATTCTGACTTATGTCTTCTATCAATATTTTATATGAATCAGGAGAGTTTGAAATTAAAGAAAAAGTTTCATCTGTATCCCAATTTTCATACTTATAGACAACATTGTCTCTTATTGAATTAAACCTCATCATACCTGTGCTTCCTGAATGTATATTCTCAAAGAATCTATTATCGTCTGATTGGTATATGAAGGAATATTCTTTGTGAATCGAAGAGTACTTTTCAATAATTGAAACTCTTTCAATTTCATTGCAATCAGGGGGATATATTTTTATTTTACTTACTGGAATATTCCCCTTAAAGCTTTCAAAATATAAAAACAATAACTTGGGATCTATGGATTTTTGAACAAGTATTAAATCAGAATCAGTACCACAAAAATTGATTGTACCCCCACCTAATTCATCTGGAAGTTCTAATAGGGCACATGAGTTTTGTGATTTGAGGTCTAAGAAATTTGATTTTTCATATAAAATCGAAATTAGATAGTACAATTCTTCTGCTTCCAAATTGTAAAACCCAAGAGCTTGTATTACAGCCAGCTCCATAGAGGCAAACTCATTTGTAAGAGGTTTACCTGATAAAATATATTCATCTACACGATCTAAGCCAAAAGTGTTAGGATCAAATGATTTGCAATTAATTGAATTTGAGTTCAAGTTATGACCTAGAATTTCACCTGAATTCAAGCAAAACCTGATCTTGGAACAATTATAGTTTGGCCTATTGAAATTATCATTGTGAAAAGCTTGAATTTGAGATCCTTGGAATTCTTGAGACGTTCCATATTCTGTTGAATTAATCAACTCACTTAATTCGTGGCCATAGATATTTAAATACTTGCAAACAGGGACGATTTGCTGCAAGTCATCCCCAGGACAAACTACAACGTCCCTCCGTATTAAAGGCCCAAAACAACAACGAATAGTTACTTTACCTGTTTCTGGATCAAAACTTGGAGGCTCATTGCATGGATTCCAAGTTCTTCTTGATTGTGTAATGTTACCATTTAGCGTACAGTAACGGACAGTATTACATGGATCTTCTAAAAGGTCTCCTTCCTCGCCTCCTAGTCCTCCGGCGATAATTGGTATTGGTAAGCCCATAAGATCTAGCCATGCTAGATAGGTTGCAACTGAGCTTTTTCTTATTTCAAAATCAACTTGTACCCCGGTATCTTCTCCACCACAAAATCCATTTGCACAACATCTACAGTTTCCTACTGGCCCTCTAGAAAAATTATCCATAGGTCCCGTTAAAGCGTCTCGTTCAATGATAGTTCCATCACAAACTAAATCATATATACATGGCTCACCCTCATCAACATCTCCTAAAGATAAATCAAGGCGACCAAATCTTGGCAAAGTTGGTTGAGATTCTAAAGTGTAATTATCACTAACAATACATCCATTTCCATAATTAATGACTATTGACAGCTGCTGGCCACCTGTGAGATTCTTTATAGGAAAAATAATTTCTGATTCGTTTTCGAATGCTAGATGGACTCCGTCAATGGTAATTGTCGTTTCGTTGTTTGAAGGATTATATATTGTAAGCTCTATTTCTCCATCATTTTGACCATCACATGGAGTATTAACTACATCGATTTCAAAGTATTGATTGATAATATGATATTCTCTATATAAATGGCATCCCTCAGCATCACTAATAGTTACATTATATAATCCGATAGGAACATCAATCAAATCTTGATTTTCAGAACCATTACTCCAGTTATAGGTATAAGGTTGGTTGTCTCCAGTGACTGTAAGATCTATAGACCCTAAGTCCTCATCTTGTGAAGGTGTGCCACATTCAGCAGTAATTGAAGCTTCTGCCATAAGCTGGTGTTCTTCAACTGTAATTTCCTCAGTACTCGTTTCACCACAATGATCTGTGACAGTGACTTGATAAGTTCCAGCTTCTAATCTATATCTTGTGGCTTCTTCTAGGTGTAGGATTCCATTTTGTATTATACCATCGCTCCAGTTTAACTCATAAGGAGGAGAACCGCCATCTACCATTATAGTTATTGTTCCAGTATTATTTTCCGGGCAAGTCTTTTCTGTACTTATAGCTGCTATTCCTAGATCACCAAAATATGGCCTATAATCAGATACCTCAATTTCTGCAACAGCTCTACATCCTGATGGAGCATGGATAACAGTTACTACATATGTACCTATGTTAGCAAAACTTCTGAGCTCTGAATTGCTGCCATCATCCCATTCATAGTCAAATGCTTGTAATTCAGTACTTGATGAAAGTAAAAATGGATTAAGTCTGATATAGCCTTCAGCACCAAAACTATTATTATAACAAGGTTTCTCAATTATATAGTTGGTAAGAATTGGTGTGAAATTGCTGTAAACTTCTATAGATTGCTCATTAGTACAACCTTCAGAATCAGTTACAGTAACGGAGTAGTTGCCTTCCGGAATGTTATTAATATTTTGGCTTGTGGCTCCATTATTCCATAGAAAAGTATATGGTGCTTTACCTCCATTAAGAGATCGCATGTCTATTTTACACATTTGACTTCCACATTCTGGCACAACACTGGTCAGTGCTATTCCAATTTTTGGCTCTCCAAAGCGATTTTCACAACAGATCTCGTCTAATACTTCAAATTGGAGAGTTACAGGTGGACTGCATTCAAACATTCCTGTACCGTTTGCTTGTGGATAGGTTATATTATAGGTACAACTGTACGTTCCTGCTATGAGGCCAGTAGGGTTTAGTCCCTGAGGCTGTATTTGTCCTTGTGGAAATTGAGTCCATGCGATAGTTACCATTCCTAATGGGGGATCAATTATCAGAATCTCGCCTATATTCATGTCGCAAGAGGCGTTAGTAATTCTGTAATCTAATTCATCACATTCACAATCAAGAACATAGTTATCAGACCAAGTACAGTCTAGGTCATCTGTAATGCTGATTTCAATTTCTCCTACAAAATCTTCCATATGTGTAATCATGTTAGGGCCAGAGACTTCTTCTTGAAATAAATTAGTGCCATTGTCATCAGTTATCACAATCAGAAAAGTCTCTGAGTCTCCTTCAATCATAAGGTGTATGGTAGAAGTACAAACGCCTGAATCGAAGGTGCTATTTATGCTTACTTCATACTCGGCCATTAGCGGAGTACTAACGAAGAAAAAAGACGTGAAGAGGAGTGCTATGCTGGTAGCTTTCATAAAATCTGTTTTTGGTTTTGAAAGTTGTCAATTTGGGATTGACTGAATAATTCAGAAGACTAATAGTTATAATTATTATGCAGAATTTTTAACATATTTTTCAATTTCGTAAATGTAAACTGTGGAAGAAGTGGCATGCACATAGAGATAACCATCAAGGTAGTGTACAGCTAAAGGTGACTCTGGAATACCTGCTGCGTCTACAATAGTTCTCCCTACTAATTCCAGAGATGCTCTATCAAAAACAGCCATGTCACCAGTATGAGATCGTCTGACTACCACTATGTCATGATATGCCCATATCATTCCATTACATGCAAAATCTTTTAGTCCTTTCACATCTTTAAACAAAAGATTTCTAGTTGTCTGACCTAGGTGTTTGTCTACTTCGTAAAAGCCATCCCCATAGTTTACATAGATATAATTACCGGCTAGACTATAACTGATATATTGTATTCCACTATCCCACTGCCAATGTCTCTGTCCTGTGGTTAGTTCTACGCATAATAGCTTGCCTTCTAGTAGAGGAATAAATAGAAGATTGTCGCTCGAAAAATTATCGTTTCTATCATCTAGAGGTAAATCAGCAGATGCCTTTTCTTGCCATAAGAGCTTGCCAGTTTTGATTTCATATACTTCGACTTCTTTAAAGTAGCCGTGGACAAAATAGTTGTCAAGAAGTAAGTTAGAGAAGGTTGGAATAGCTACGATCTCTTTACCCTTTATCACATAATAATCCTTGTTAAACTCTGCATCGGACTTTGTAATACTTGCAGATACGAAATTAGATCTCCTTTCAAGAGGTGAAATGTAATGTCGCTGATCAGTTAATTTGACTCTAGTCTCAAAATCAAAATAATATATTGCTTCACCAGAACTCTCTAATGTTAATACTCCATTTAGATAGGTGATAAACCTTTGGTATTTATATTTATGCTTATCTATCAGAGCCCCATTTGAGTACCTAGCTATTATGTCACCTTTATTAGCCATAATACCTCCTAGGTCCTCCGAAGAAGTTCCTATGATTATTAAACCATTTAATCTTTGTACTGAAGAGGCTTTTTCTATCCGTAAAATTTCTTTCATTTCCTATTGCAAGTCAGTTTTAAATATGTCATCAAACCAATCGTTTCTGCTACGAAGTAAAGCTTCAAATTCTAACTCATCCTGAAAATTTATACCCCAATAAGATCTAAATTTATTAGCAATGTTCGAATTCATCAGTATCCCTCCTGGATGCCCCACCCATGCATCAACCACTTTTTGTTTGTCAGCATCTTTCAATGCTCCAACTATATCTGGATTCAAAAATACTTTGTAGTCTTTGACTCCTGAAACATTAAGCAGTGAATTAGCTGATTGGGTAGCGAACTTACTATTACCTAGATTTAAAAAAAAGCGCATTCCTGCTTTGGTTTCTATTTCTATAATCCTTTGTCCTACTTTCATGAAAACATCGGTATCACTATTTCCAAAAGGAGTATTTCTATTGGCTCTTTCAAATACTACTTC
>CAKZVK010000092.1 GCA_937921825.1 uncultured Saprospiraceae bacterium | reverse complement strand
TAACCGAAGTGGAAATAGACAACTGAAAGAATATGGCAGCTTTGCTTTTTTTCAGAACATAAAATCTAACTTATAAGTCGAATTTTATGAAAGTCATTTTCGAAACAGAAAGACTGATTATAAGAGAAATAACTAGGGCTGATAGCCAAGTCATGCTAGAACTGCATTCAGACCCAGAAGTCCATATCTATTTAGGGAATAATACAATAACAAGCTTAGATAAAATAGAGGAAGCTATAGAATCCCTTATACAACAGTATAGTGACTACGGTGTCGGGCGATGGGCGATGATCAGCAAAGACACAAACGAATTTATAGGCTGGACGGGATTACAATATGTGACTAAGGAAATCAACAAACACAAAAACTTTTACGACCTAGGTTATCGATTACTAAAAAGCTTCTGGAGACAAGGTTATGCAACAGAATCTGCCAGAGCCTCAGTTGATTTTGCTTTCAATACTTTAAAGGCAGAGAAAATCTATGGAATGGCTGACATTGGTAATGTAGGCTCTAACAAAATTCTTAAAAGAGTTGGACTAGAACTTACAGAGACCTTTGAGCATGAAGGTGTCGAACACAATTGGTATCGCTTAGAGAAGGAGAATTATATAGTTTAGAAAATTTGAAAGTGCCGGTTATGAAGCGAGATTAGTACTTGCACTTGACTAACCTGATAGACTCAAAACAATCGCTCATTTAGCTTAAATCAAGTTATACTAACGATTAACTACATTACCACAATACTGCTTCCCTTGCAATTGCTTCTTTATTTCATACCTATACTTCGACCCTATTTTTATTTCTATATTATTAACTAGGGTTATGACATTAGCATCTAAATCTAACTCTCGCACTTTATCTACATTTATAAGACTCGACCTATGGCATCGTAAGAACTTATCTTGGTTAAGCTTTTCTATTAGTTTTACCAAGGACATTTTGATCACAAACTTCTTACCTGATTCTAATACAATGACAGAATAATTTCCATCAATCTTTATCATAACAATTTTACTATCAGGAATTCTGATTAATCTTTTTTTATCCTTTATCACTAGATAACTAGAGCAGGTCTGTTTTGACTTCAACTCAACCACTAACTTTTTGAGATGAAAATTAAACAGCGTTTTATCCAATGGTTTAGGGATGATAGCAACTACATTCCTACTAAGGATAGAGTCCACCAGAGTGGGATCAGAGAAGTCAGATACTAATATACTAGGAACAAAACAATCATCCATCTCGTCTAGGAAATCTAGAGCAGTTTCTTTCTCAGATAGATTGAAGTCAACAATCATAAAATCTGGCTGTTCTCTTTTTATCTGAGGAATTGCTTGCTTCCAAGATTTGTAAGTACCGTTAAGCGTAATGCCTAATTCATTTAGGACTAATTTATATTCTAACGATGAGAGAATATCGTCATTCAGAATTATCGTTTGCAACATTATAAGGGGGTATTAAAATGCCTCTGAATTTAAAAAGCTATGAATTGGTTGTAACCAATATGCGAATTTATGGGTGACAAGATGAGTAAATTCAAGTGATAAAGATACGGTTAGAAGCTAAAAATTAGCCAAAACTTCAAGAATTAGAATCTTATTTGGTTTATCAGCCTTAGCACAAATAATTTCTTTATTTGCTAGCTGTTGTTTATTTTAAAATGATATCTTGACTACAAGTAACAGCTATTATGCCTCTTAAAATCAATTCCTTAAGCATAAGATCACGACTGATCCTTATGCTTATTCTTGTCAGTGCCATTTCTGGTATAGTTCTCATATATATTGGCTACATCTCGGGTAAGGAATCCATCAGTGAGAGTATTTTCAATCAACTTACCAGTGTAAAAGCTTCTAAAAAATATCAGATAGAAAGCTATTTTGACGAGATAGCTAACCTTACAGAAGTCTTGGGAACCAATGAAATGATCGTATCAGCCCTGAGAGACTTCAAAAAAGGATACAAAGAAATCAGCAAACAGGAAATACCACCAGAGTGCAACCAACAGTTGAGTAACCACTATAATGATTTTATAGATCGGATGTCCCAAAATATAGATGTCAAATCAGATATTGATATTTACTACCCTAAGTCTCTGGAGGCCTGTCACTTGCAGTACAACTATATAGTCACTAACCCTCACCCCTTAGGCGAAAAACAGAAGTATCTCAATTCTGAAGATTATAGCGCTTATGGACAAGCACATCAGAAGTATCACACCTACCTCTCAGAACTGACAAGTAAGTTCGGATTCTATGATATCTTCCTGATAGACCTAGAAAGAGGAGATATCGTCTACACTGCTTATAAAGAAACGGACTTTGCTACGAATCTCTACACCGGACCGTATAGGGAAAGTAATCTAGCCGATCTATCTAGAATACTCAGATCTAACAGTGACCTTAGCAAAGCTAAGTTTATTGATTTTGAGGCTTATCGACCATCTTACGGAGCTCCAGCAGCCTTTGTCGGCATGCCGGTCACGGAAGGCGCTGAAGTCATAGGTGCTCTAGTATTACAATTGCCCGTGGATGAGATCAATAGAATAATGACTGGCAGCAACAATTGGGAAGCTGATGGCTTGGGTCAGTCTGGAGAAACCTATTTGGTAGGGGAAGACTATCTGATGAGATCTATTTCCCGTTTCTACTTACAAGATACAGTCGGTTATACTGAGGCACTGATGACTTTGGGAATAGAAAAGGAAGCAATAGAAAGAATGTACCGAATCGGTACCACAATACTAAATCAACGGGTAAAGACCGAAGGTGTTGCCGCAGCGCTTGCAGGAAAAAATGAAACGAGAATCATAGAGGACTATCGCCACATACCTGTATTAAGTTCTTATGCACCTCTACATCTACGAGATCTAAACTGGGCTATACTTTCGGAGCTAGATGAAGCAGAAGCTAATATCCCCATCTATAAATTCCAGAAGAAAGTTTTCATAGCGCTGTGTATTATCATTCTCTTAGTTACTTTCTTTGCGATGTACCTTGCCGGCAAATTTGTAAGACCTATAGAGCTGCTCTCTGAGGGAGTACATAGAATAAGCAATGGTGACTATAGCCAAGAAATTGACATCCATACAAATGATGAGATCGGAGAACTAGCGCATTCCTTTAATGAAATGACTCACAATATAGATGAGCAACAACAATTACTGGAACAACATAGCTTGGAGAATGAAAAACTACTTTTAAATTTTATTCCCGAGACCATAGCCAAACGTCTACAGCAAGGTGAAAAAAACATCGTAGAGACTTATCCAAATGTCTCTTTAGTTGCTATCGACATTACAGGATTTTCAGAACTAACCTCCTCACTAGGTCCCTCAGAATCTATTAATCTACTTAATAGCATCGTAGAGGCCTTTGACATCGCAGCCCATAAGCATCATGTAGAAAAAATAAGAACTGTAGGAGATAGTTACTTTGCGGCCTGTGGCATGTTCTACCCACGATTAGATCATGCCAAAAGAATATTAGAATTTGGTTTAGAACTGCGGCAACTTATTATTCAGTTCAACATAAACTACAACATCAAATTGTCACTAAACATAGGTATCCATAGTGGCGAAGTCATAGCTGGTATCGTGGGTAATGAAAAATTTAGTTATGACCTCTGGGGCAAAACCATAAACGAAGTCTTTATGCTTAGGGATGCAGCTGACGACCATGAGATTCTAGTCTCTACAGAAATACATAACAAGACTGAAGGATATTTTGTCTTTAAGAAAACTGAACTGCCAAAATCCTCACGAGTAAATGTCGATGCTTGGAAATTTGTCGAAGAACGTAAAAAGGCCTAAAGATGGATTTTTTCTCACTAGACATATTTGATAACAATTGGTTTCTCTACGGCATCCTCCTTATCGTATGTGTCCCTCTCATTGTCGTCCTCATTAACGAAATAACCTATTTCGCAAGAAGAAAGAACAAGTCTCTAGTCTCCCCTATCAATACATTCAAGAACATTGTCCTTCCCCTTGCAGCCATAAGCATTGTCCTGACTCAGATACTAGAGTTCCCTCGTAGCTCTACAGTAATGAAACTACTGGAGACATTCATCTGGATTCTAATAGTGAATGCACTTATAGCCATCGTCAATGTGGTGTTCTTTTCAGAGTTCGGAACCAAGAGAAAAACCAAGATACCACAACTCTTTCTAGACATCTTCAGAGTGATGATGGTATTACTTGGAGCTGCCATAGTATTATCTATGGTCTGGGGTGCTGATCTCGGAGGACTGGTTACAGCATTAGGGCTAGGGTCCTTCGTTATAGGTCTTGCCTTACAAGATACGTTAGGTAACCTATTTTCTGGAATAGCTTTAGTATATGAAAAACCTTTTTCGGAGGGAGACTACATTGAAGTGGAGGAGCAAAGAGGAAGAGTAATAGAAATGAACTGGCGTGCCATAAGACTAGAAACCAGAGAAAAAGAACTTATAGTAATCCCGCATCTTATTATAGGTCAGGGTGCAATAAAGAACTTCAGCCGTCCGACGAAAATCCATATCATGAAAACTGAGATCGGGTTTTCTCATGACAATCCACCCAATAAAGTAAAAGAAGCTCTAATGGAAACCTGTCATGCTACACCAGGTATCCTTCTAGATCCTGAGCCAGAAGTGAAAACTAATGCCTACACAGAATCAAAGATTGTCTATGAAGTGGAATTTGCGATAAGAGACTTCAAAGACCATGAAGATGTAATGGATGACTTTATGTCACGAGTATGGTATACTACTCGTAGATACCGACTCATAATGCCTAAATCTCAGATGATGATCCACAATGCGAGTGAGGTAGAAAATTATGAACAACGTATGCACTCTCAATTAGAACAGTCCTTAAGTACTTTGCCTAATATTCTTCCGATAAACAAAAGCAATGTCAATGAATTAATAGATGGATCGGAAATTCAAAATTTTGGGAAGGGCGAGCTGATTATCAAACAAGGCGACGAAACTGGAAACCTCTTTGTTATCCTCGAAGGAAAAGCCATCATGGAAACAAGGACTTCTGATAATAAAACTATATCCTTGGGTCAATTAATGGCTGGAGACTTCTTTGGAGAGATCACCCTATTTACAAGTAGGTTCAGCACATTCTCTGTAACCGCTCTAGAAGACATGAAATTAATCGCCGTATTCCAAGATGAGGTTCTGGATATGGTAGAGCGAAACCCGACACTAGCAGAACATCTGGACCAGATGATGGATGCTCGGAGAACAAAACTAGAGAAGCTGAATGGTCAGTAATCCTTAATCTGCATTTGTAAGCTGAGCCAATCTCTGAGCGGCATAAGTATTGCTTGGATCTAACGCTAATACTTTCTTGTAATCAACAACGGCTTCTAATTTATCGCCATTATTTTCATAAGAGATCGCTCGATCAAGATATAAGTTATGTGATATCGGGATTAGCAGTTACATAAAACTGATCATCCCAGAACAAAAAATTATTATCAAGTGCTGGAGAAAAAGAATACCATGTCAGTAGCACAATGGTGCTGATAAATAAAAAATTGGATAGCGGAGAACTCTTCTTTAGTTCGTCATACAAATTGGACAAAACAGATCTCATCCGTTCATGATTCGTCTTCAATAAGTAGAAAGAAAATTAAAAAAAGAAACAACACCTTTGATTGGTGTTGTTTCTATAGTGGGCATAAGTTATGACCGCTTCCAAGTTAGGTCACTAGGACTAAGTTTATAAAAATCGACACAATCTAATTGCGCATGATCAGCACAGTATTGTTTTCCTGAAGTATCATAAAGAGTCTTAGAGTCTTCAGACTCAATAAGAACAAACTCGTGTCCTTCTGCAGATTGCATTTGCTTAATAGCTAAGACAGGAGTAGCGGTATTCTCGAAATGTGGTTTAGTCCAGGCGTAGGTCTTTATTAGTTCATCTTTCTTGGGATCTCCTTTAGAAGCTTCAGCTTTATCAGCTGCCACTTCCTGTGCAACTACTGACTGGAGATTAAAACAAAATGCAAGCATCATCACTGAAATAAAAAACTTGTTTTTCATCTTTTGAATAATTTATGGTTAATAAATATTAGGTATACATGTCTAATGAAATCGACAATACTATTCATAGTAGACAGCATGCGCCTATGAATAGACACATACTCTATAAGTTATATTTAGAACTGGTCTATTTCAGGCAATCTGGACGAAGACCCTATTCTGAATGTTTAACTTCTTAGTGTAGAATTGCAATAGCCTTGTAAGACGATCTAGATGTAGCCGCAAGAGGGCAAGTAAGGTCGACAAGGTTCGCGAAGAAGGTTTTGCTTGGTCAGAAGAGCTCAAAAGCTGAGACCAATTAAAGGAGGTATTCCAATCGTCGTCAAAAAATTTCGAGACAAGTGGAAACAGTATTTTTAGTACTGGTAACATTTGAATCTAGTTAAGATTAAACAATAAATATTGAGCTCAAAATAAAGGCTTATCCTCAAAAATTAAAACACCATTAGTGTTAATTTTCTTTTAAGAAATCATAAAGAATATGATACAACTTATACGAGATCTATAACCTCCTATCCTAGGCAGGATACATGACATAGTTTCTTGGTGTCTCCCATAACTTGACGCCGATTTCAAATTTTTCATCAATAGCCTCACGTAGGATGAGGAAGATATTATAGCAGATGAGTTCTGCAGAGGGATTGACATTCTCAAATTCTGGACATTCCAAATTCAAGTTCTTGTGATCATATCTATCTTCTATTTTTTCCTTGATGATATGCTTTAGTTCGCCGAGGTCGAATAGGTAACCTGTTTCTGGATCTATCTCTCCTGTCAGTCGGACTTCGACATCATAGTTGTGTCCATGATAGTGTGGATTATTACACTTACCGAAGATGCGCTTGTTCTTTTCATCACTCCAGTGATCATTATGCAATCTGTGCGCTGCATTAAAGTGGGCTTTCCTAAAAATAGATACTCTCATCACAATTAAATATGTTGCAAAGGTATAAACATTATAGGTCCAAATAGTTTATCCGAGACTATTAGTTATCGTCTCATATTACAGTTCTAATCTTATCTTAGCAGCCTATGTTTTTTAAGGATCTACCAGGACAGAATAAATTAAAGAGTTATTTCACCAAAATTATCTCTGAAAACAGAATGCCCCATGCGCTGCTCCTGACTGGTGGAGAGGGATATGGAAAGCTTGCACTAGCCACAGCTTTAGCAACTTATCTACAATGTAAAAACAGGACTGAGACAGATGCCTGTGGCGAATGCTCTAGCTGCAAGAAAGCATTGCAGTATATCCATCCAGATATTCACTATGCCTTTCCTGTCATCAAAAAAGATAAGCTCACAAGAGCAGAAACGACCAGTAAAGATTTTCTTCCAGAATGGAGGACCTTCTTATCTGAGTACATCTATGGAGACCTAAATCAATGGCTCCTGCATCTAGGTGCAGCTGATAAGAATGCAAATATCAATGTTGCTGAATGCAATGAAATCATCAAGAATCTAAGTCTCATGACTTATGAAGGTGATTATAAGATTCAGATTATATGGAATGCAGAGCGACTAGGAAAGGAAGGCAACAGGCTGCTCAAACTCATAGAAGAGCCTACAGACAATACTATTATCATCATGCTCGCCAACAATAGGTCTCAGGTATTGAATACCCTAAGATCTCGGTGTCAGATTATAAATGTACCCCCGATAAGTGATGAAGCTTTACTGGAATTTATAACTCAGCATCACGATCTATCCGAAGAAGATAGCCAAGAACTATCCTTTCTTTCTGCTGGAAACATAAGAAAAGCTCAGGTCCTCGGTTCTAATCTTGAGATGAATTACTCAGAAGACCTTCTCGATTGGCTCAGAGTCTGCTATTCTGGTGATCCTGAAGGACTGGTGCAGATATCAGAAAAAATAGTAAGCGCTGGCCGCCAGGAAATCATCAATTTTCTCGAGTATGGACTGCATTTCTTGAGAGAATACTTCCTTTTTCTTAACACTGAAGATCCTACTCTCATGCGATTGACTTCGGTAGAAAAAGAGGTGGCTAGTAAAATGAGCAAAATCATCGATCATAGAAAGACAGAGGAGATTCAAAGGATTCTAGAGGTCGGTATTGGCTATGTACAAAGGAATCTTAACCTTAAGTCTCTGCTCATGCACATGTCTTTGGAAATTAATACAACTTTAAGGTCAGAAGTCAATAACTTAGTGTCGTAAAGTTTATTCAGTCCTATGGATTGGAATCTGAGTGAAAACTCGGAAAACATTAATAAATCTATTCCGCTGAACAGGTGTCAAAATGCATCTAACTAGCTGAATATCAATATATAAAGATAAGATGGGTTGTTCTACGTGTGCTGTTTCAGCAAAAGGAGTCCCCACAGGATGTGGCGACAAAGGGCACTGTTCTAGTGGCTCTTGTAACAAGAAAAATGCTTTCGATTGGCTAGCGACCTTGGAAATCAATGATCCACTCGCTTACAATGTGGTCGAAGTTTCATTCAAAAAAGGGAATAGAAAAGGATTTTACTTTAATCCCAAACATTCTAAAGCGATCACGGGGGATCTCGTCGTCGTAGAGTCTACCTCTGGCTATGATGTCGGCAGAATAGGCCTTTCTGGTGATCTAGTAAGGCTACAGATGAAAAAGAAAAAAGTCGATGAAGAGAAAGTCATCCACAAAGTCATCAGAATAGCGAACTATAGAGATCAAGAAAAACTGAAAGAAGCACGATCCCTAGAGAAAGATGCAATGATTAGAGCTAGAGCCATCACTAGGACACTAGATCTAGAAATGAAGGTGGGCGATGTAGAATATCAGGGAGATAAGAAAAAAGCCACTTTCTACTATACCGCTAATGGTAGAGTAGATTTCCGTGAGCTCGTCAGGATGTATGCCAAGGAATTCCGAGTAAAGATAGAGATGAAGCAAATTGGCTCTAGGCAAGAATCTTCTCTTATCGGTGGTATAGGGACTTGTGGTCGAGAACTATGTTGTTCTACTTGGAAATCCACTTTCGAGACAGTGACAACTACAGCAGCGCGGTATCAAAATCTAGCGATCAATCAGACGAAACTCACTGGACAATGCGGTAGACTGAAATGCTGCCTGAATTATGAACTAGATACTTACATGGATGCCTTAGGGGACTTTCCTAAAAAGGCAGACACCATAAAACTAGAAGGCGGCTATGCCAATCTGGTCAAGACAGATATCTTCAAAGGCATCATGTTCTACTCTGTATCCAAGGATAACATCAGAGGACCACTAGTAGCGCTAGATAAAGATAAGGTCAAAAAACTAATAGAACTCAACAAGCAAGGAGTGCATATCAAGGATATCACTTCAGTAGCTTATATGCCTGCTAAGGAAAAAGAAGAGATCAACGAAGATAATATCGAGCTTGATTTTGATGATGGTACAGGAGAAATAGAACTCCCTAGACAAAAGAGAAAACCTAAGTCAAAGAAGAATAGAAATAGAAACCAAGATAGAAAAGGCGGCCCTAAAAATAGTAAGGGAGGCAGCAGCCAAAAATCAGGAGCAAAGCCTGAGAAAGGAGGTGCCAAATCCGAGGGTGCTAAAAACAAAAAGAGACCTAACAATAGAAATAAAAAGAGAGGTCCAAAGAAACCATTCAGAAAAGGTGATAACAATAAGCCCGACAATAAAGGGAATAACAATACAGATAACAAAGCTTAACGATTAGCTATGAAATATGATGTAGTCGTAATAGGTTCAGGTCCTGGTGGATATGTAGCTGCCATACGATGTGCGCAGTTAGGAATGAAAACTGCAATAGTAGAAAGATATAATACCTTAGGGGGTACCTGCCTCAATGTAGGATGTATTCCATCTAAGGCCTTACTAGATAGCTCTGAGCACTACCACAATGCGACCCATACCTTTGAGGAGCACGGTATAAAAGCAACTGGAGTAAAAGCTGATCTCAAGCAGATGATCGCTCGTAAAAATGGCGTCGTAGAACAAACTTGTGGCGGTATCGTGTACCTGATGAATAAGAACAAAATAGATGTTCATCATGGTCATGGCTCATTTATCTCTAAAAACAAATTGGCTGTCAAAGGCGAGAAAGAAACAATAGAGCTAGAGTTCGATAAAGCTATCATAGCGACGGGTTCTAAACCTGTGACTCCTGCCTCATTTAATTATGACAAGAAAAGAATCATAACTTCTACTGAGGCGCTGAATATAGAAAAGGTTCCTAAGAAGATGGTGATAATCGGTGCTGGTGTCATCGGTCTAGAAATGGGCTCAGTTTATGCCAGACTGGGAACAGAGGTAGAATTCATAGAGTTCCAAAATAGAATCCTTCCAGGTATGGATAAAGATACTGCCAAGGAACTACAGAGGTCCATGAAGAAGCTTGGTGTCAAATTTCACTTAGGTCATGCAGTCACTACTGTAGAAGCCAAAGGCAATTCTGTCACTGTCAAATACAAAAAGAAGGATACTGAAGAAGAAATATCAAGCAAAGCTGACTATTGCCTCATAGCAATCGGAAGAAGACCATATACTGATAATCTTGGATTAGAAAATATAGGTGTAGAATTAGATGATAGAGGTCGCATAGTCGTAGACGATCATCTAGAGACTGCGGCTGCAGGTGTCTTTGCTATCGGAGATGTCATCAAAGGGGCTATGCTCGCTCACAAAGCAGAAGAGGAAGGAGTACTTGTAGCAGAATACATGACTGGCCAGAAACCACATATCAATTACAACCTTATACCTGGCGTCGTATACACTTGGCCAGAGCTCGCAGGAGTCGGTCAGACTGAGGAGCAACTTAAGGAAGCCGGTATCGAATTCAAAGTCGGTAAGTTTCCTATGAAAGCTCTAGGTAGGGCTAGAGCCAGTATGGATATCGCAGGCCTTGTCAAAGTAATCTCTCACAAAGAGACTGATGAGATCTTAGGTGTACATATGTGTGGCGCTCGTGTAGCAGATGTCATTATGGAAGCGGTCGCGCTGATGGAATTCAGAGCCTCCGCAGAGGATATGGCGAGAATCTCTCACCCTCATCCGACCTATACTGAAGCCGTAAAAGAAGCGGCTCTAGGAGCAACTGGAAATAGATACATACATATCTAGAAGTCTCTAAGGACAGAGTATGCACTATCACAAAAGCATCAATACTATCAGCTAGTGGATAAATGGCAGTGCATTTATTTTGAATATTGCCGAAAATCAATAGAAATACCCTGCTTTTCAGTAGAGAAGAAGACATTCTACTGATTTTCCCTGATTTACTTGCTAGTTATTCTTATTGTTCTGCTATTTTAGACAGAAAAATAAATTGCTATGTATAGAACTCTATTGCTTACATCGTTTCTATTTTCCATCCTCCAAGTTGGTTTTTCACAAGTGGTCTTCCATGACCTTGGTGAGGGTAAGGCTATTGCCATAAATTCAAATTATGGATTGGATATCGACGATAACGGATCCATAGACTTTCATATCAATTCCAAATCCAATGAATTGGGTTTTACTCCCATACTGGACAGAAGCTGTTTTACCAGCGACATAAAAAATGATAGGACCTCATGGGGAGCTATGAAACTTTCAATCCATGAGGAAGGTGAAGTTATTGGGATTAGATATGAAAACATGGAGACCTATATTGAAAATGAATCTGCAGGACTCCATAACATAGTACATGGCACAGCCAAAAATTGGACAGATGACGAACCTCAATATATCGGGTATGCGGTTTTCTTAGAAACTGGCCGATTGCTGAACGGCTGGATGAAAATCAAATTAGATCTACAAAAAAATGAACTCATCATCTTAGAATATGCCTACTTAGAAGTGGCCGACATTAATGATGAAGGCATACAGGTTGGTTTTAAGGGTAGTGTCTCTAATGATAATTTATCAGAAGTGCTCAGCTCTGTCACTGTTAGTCCTAACCCTGCTATAGATTTCTTTCGTCTAGATTTTACTTATACAGATTCAGCACAGCTTGAAGTTTTAGTCTCCAATAGTGTCGGAAAAGTTATAGCCACTAGACAAGTCTCCAACGCCACTTCGTCACTTACTATGGACAGCTCCGACTGGGCCGCAGGATTCTATACTATAAGCTTTAGATCAAAAGAAGGAAGCTATACTGAGCGGATTCAAATCACAAAATAAATCTAGCAGAAAAGGCTCAAAAGAATCTATATCAACTAGGAAGATAGTCAATTCCGTTAGACCATAGCAGTATTATGCCGTAACTATAATAAAAGCTTGGCATTTCTGCCTTCGAGTAGACCTATATGTTCTTGGACGACAAATTCAGAATCTTGAAAACGTTTTACACGTTTCTTAGCTTGCTGCATCCTCCTGATAGATCTTGTAAATCTTCTGACATCCTCTACGCTATCTAATATCAAGCCCGGCACCTTAGCATTATTACCATCTTCATCTTTAGCGACCATGGTAAAGTAGGACGAGTTACAGTGTTTCACAACACCTGTTTTGATGTTTTCTGACTCTACTCTCATACCTACTACCATAGAGGTTTTGCCTGTATAATTGATTGTAGCTTTTATGGTCAGCAGCTCTCCTACTTCTATAGGATTCAGAAAATCTACTTTATTGACGGAGGCAGTGACACAATAATTACCCGAATGCTTTGACCCACAGGCAAAAGCCACTTGATCCATCAGATTTAATATGTGGCCGCCATGTATCTTTCCACTGAAGTTTCTATGGGAGGGCAACATTAATTCTGTAAAAATCATTTGGGATTCTTCGCTTTTCTTGTATTTCTTTTCCATCTGAAAATGCTTTATTTCTTATCTGATTTTCCATCCACGACTATGACTATCTCTCCTTTTATAGAAGGTCGCTTTTCTAGCTCTGCAATAACTTCTGATATCGTTCCTCTTAGGGTTTCTTCATGCAGCTTCGATATTTCTCTACTCACTGAGACCTTTCTATCTTCTTCCATCAGCTCTGACATCTTCTTCAGGCTTTTGACTACTCTATAGGGTGATTCATAGATGATAAATGGATTAGGTAGTGAGAGGAGATAATTCAGTCTTGTTAGTTTTCCTTTCTTCTGAGGCAAGAATCCCTCGTAATGAAAACGATCACAAGGCAGACCAGACATAACTACTGCCGGAATCAATGCCGTAGGACCAGGAAGACAAGTCAGCTCCACATCGGCCTCTATAGCTGCTCGTACGATGAGGAATCCAGGGTCTGAAATACCAGGCGTGCCCGCATCAGAAATAAGTGCCATATCTTCTCCAGACTCTAATCTACTTATGAGCGCCTCTATCTTTTTATGTTCATTGTGGGCATGAAATGACTCTAATCGTGTAGATATCTCGTATTTATCTAGTAATCTCTTACTTGTTCTAGTATCTTCAGCGAGCACTGTAGAGACTTCATTTAGTATCCTTACAGCCCTAAAGGTGAAGTCTTCTAAATTGCCTATTGGTGTAGGAACAAGGTATAACATGACAATAAAGATAGATTATTGCAGCAAAGCCTTAAATAATTCCTAAAATTGATAGCTGAACATTCAACAATCAAATTTCATTAGTAGTAAAGATGTTCTTTAATTGTTGCTCAGGCATCGTTGCATAATTTTAAAGGGTATTATATTTAGCCTTCTAAATAAAAGCTATAACTCCATATGCGTCATATACTTACATGCATATTCATATTTATTCTCACTGGACTATTCGGTCAGCCTACCAATGATAACTGTGTCAGTGCTATTGCTATTCCATCTGTGGATAATTTTTGCTCTGGTGATATGGCTTTTAGTAATGCAGGTGCCACCCCTGATCCTGTGACTCAGGAGGCAATAAACCAATGTGTCTCTATTAATTTTCAAAATGGTATCTGGTTCAGCTTTAGACCGACAGAACCCGCTGTACTTATAGAGGTCAATTCTGGAGCACCTAAGGGCACCATAGGAAGACCCAAAGCTGTACTCTATTCCGGTAGCTGTACGACAGGACTTAATTATATAACCTGCTCTCCTGGTAATGCTTCTGTATTAGAAATGACAGTGACTGGTCTTACCGTAGGACAGAGATACTATCTATACATAGAGTCAGATGCAATGTTCGAAGGAAGCTTCCAGTTATGTATCAATGATTTTATCGCTCCACCCTCTCCAGAGTCTGATTGCTCAGAAGCTGTAGTCCTCTGTGATAAATCTTCATTCCAAGTAGAAAGCATCAATTCTAATGGAAATGATCCTAATGAGCTGGATGGATTTCCAGGCGCATGCCTAGATGTAGAACTCGTTTCAGCATGGTACAAATGGACCTGTGAAACTCCAGGCAGTCTTACGTTCACCCTGACACCAAATAATTTTGAAGCTGGTACAGAATCAGATGATATTGATTTTGCAGTATTTGAGCTGCCTGGTGGATTGGATGATTGTGACAGCAAAGAACTGGTGAGATGTATGGCTAGTGGAGAAACAAATGGCTGTGATCCTAACATCTGGTGGCCTAACTGTAATGGACCTACAGGGCTAGGTGACGGCGCTGGAGATACAGAAGAGTTTCCTGGTTGTAATAGATGCCAAGGTGGTGATGATGATAATTTTATTGCGCCACTTATTATGGAAGCTAATAAATCTTATGCATTAGTCGTAATGAACTTTACGAATTCTGGCAAAGGATTTAAAATAGATTTTGGGGGAACAGGGACCTTCTTAGGTCCTAAACCTGACTTTACCGAGATACTAGGAAATTTCATAGAATGTGATAAATCAGTAGAATATACTGATGCTTCGGATTCTGCTACGGATCCTATTTCCTCATGGTCTTGGAATTTTGGAGAAGGTGCATTCCCGCAGACAGAATTTGGTCAAGGTCCACATGAGACAACGTATCTTTCTTTCGGTCCTAAATCGGTAGCCCTAACAGTAGAAAGTTCAAGAGGCTGCGTCGTTACGGAAATCCTAGACATTTTTGTAGAGCCTTGCTGTCAAGACACCTCTACACTTGGACTCGATATCATACCTACACCGATTATCTGTGCAGGTGATGATAGTGGACAACTAGAACTGGTAGGACTTAGTGGTTCGCCAGAATATAATTATAGTGTCAATGGAGGAGAGTTTCTTCCTAATAACATATATAACAACTTACCTCCAGGAGAGTATGTGGTGGACATTGTAGACACCAAAGGTTGTGAGTCAGGTGCTATAATTACTATTACAGAGCCAGATCCTCTAGTTGTAGATGCTGGCCTTAATTTGGAAATAGAGCTTGGCTTTCAAGATACTTTAGATGCGTCTATTACACCAGCGGGTACAGATGTGAGCTACATGTGGAGTCCTGAGGAAGGACTAGATTGTGCTGACTCAGATCTTGTAGATTGTCCTGACCCAATAGTCGTCTCTCCAGGAACGACAACATATACTGTCACCGTTACCGATGCAGCAGGCTGCACAGCTACAGATCAGGTTACGGTGAGGACCATCATCGTCAGACCCTTCTATGCTCCTAATGCCATCACCCCAGATACAAACGATGAGAATAGTGTATTCAAGTTAGGCTTTGGCCGTCAGGCAGAACTCATAGAAGAATTCAGTATCTATGACAGATGGGGCAGCCAGATATATGTAGGAACAGATATAGAGCTAGATGAAAATAATGAAATGGTCAGTGGCTGGAATGGAAGATTTGGGATTGGCAATGGCAGTTCTGGATCTAAACAAGTAAACCCTGGCGTCTATGTATGGCTCGCCCGCGTAAGATTTATTGATGGTGTCAGCCTATCTTTTGCAGGAGACGTCACTATCATTAAATAGCTTTCGTGAGAATTCTACTTGCACTTTCTGTCCTCCTAATTATAAGCTGTACCAATGAGGTCAAAGATGTCAGCAAGGTAATCCCCACTAAAGATGCCCTCTCAGAAGTCGCCACAGAAGTAGAAATTCTCTATAGCGATTCCGCAATAGTCAAAGTCAAAATAGTCAGCCCTACCATGAAGCGATACAAAGTCAATGGTAGTTCCTACGACGAGTTTCCAGAAGGGCTCCTAGTAGAGTTTCTAGATGAACAAAAAAGAGTGAAGAGCTGGCTAGAAGCAGATTATGCCGTAAGAAAAGATAGAGAGAAAAAAATCTATGTCGAAAACAATGTCGTGCTTTATAATAAGCGGAATGACAAGCTAGAGACAGAAGCCCTAGTCTGGGATGAAGAACTAGAGGAGATCTACACCAGTCGTCCTGTGAAAATTTCTCAACCCAGCAGAGGAGACACCTCCTACGGGCATGGCTTCAGAGCCAATCAAGAGTTTACAAGATTCGAAATCAAGAAGAAATTTTCTGCTATAAAAAATGTAGAAGAACTTACTAAAGACTTTTAATAGCTCTATTAGTAACTACTGGACTAGGTCCTTGTTCCTGAAGTTTGTTATGTACTGATAGTTTATCTAATTTAGGCCCATGGTTAAAGTGAAAAACAAAGTGATCTTCATTGCAAAGTCTAAAGGAGCAATGGACAAGGAATTCATAAAGAGTACAGAGCTACAAGGAAGACTCAGAAAGAAGATTACCAGAGTGCAGAAACTCAAAATCGCCTCTCCTATAGAAGTCCTCATTACAGGCAGCTACAAAGAGTACAAGATAGAGCTCAAACCTAAAGACACTAAGCATGCCTCTAAGATCTTAGGGATGCTCAAAATAGCAGAGAAGTAGACTCCCCTACTCCGCAAAAAACTACATCTGGCTCAGCAGCATTATAATTTAATGTGCCCTTAACACCACTAGTTAATTCTATGTAAACTGGAACTCTTTTGGTAACAACTCCTCAGTCATAGGCATCATAGGTTAAAGATCTGATTACTTAACCACCTAAATTATGGCCTATGAAAAAGTTACTTTACACTTTGACCGCGATCATTATGATCACTTCATGCCGCACTTTAGACAAGATGGTGGAGAGAGGCGATTACGACAGTGCCATCATCTATGCTACTGAAAAATTAGCTGGCAAGAAAAACAAGAAAACCAAACATGTCCAGGGTCTAGAAGAAGCATTTGCTAAGATAAATGCTAGAGACCTAGATGAGATAACTTTCTTAGATGGAGAATCCAACCCAGAAAACTGGGAGAGCATAGAATTAATCAGCAACAAAATAGAAAGAAGACAGCGCCACATACTGCCTTTAGTACCTCTAATCAGTAAGGAAGGATACGAAGCCCATTTCGACTTTGTAGACACCTACGCCATAACTACTAAAGCAAGGAAAGGAGCAGCAGATTATTTCTACGAGCATGGTCTCATGCTACTCGCTCAGGCCGAGAAGACAGGTGACAAGAAATACGCTAGAGAAGCCTATATCGATTTCCAAAGGGTGATGAACAGAATGCATGATTATGAAAACATACATACTGCTCTCAATAAAGCCAAAGAAGCAGGTACCGTTCATATCCTTGTAGACATAGTAAACAACAGTCGCTCTTATGTACCTGCAGAAGTCAATATGCATCTGGAAGGATTAAATGTAAATAACTTAAGAGACAGCTGGAAAGAGTACTACCTAGAAGAAGTTCCAGGAATAATATATGACAATCTAGCAGTCCTAGAATTACTAGAGATAAGTGTGAGTCCAGAAAGAGAAAGCATAAACCATCATACTGACGAGAAAAGAGTAAAAGATGGATTTCGATATCTGAGAGATAAAAAGGGCAACATCCGAAAGGATAGTACAGGGAAGAAACTAAAGGAAGAAAAGTTCAAGATCGTATATGCTGATGTGACTGAGATCTATAGAGAAAAAGCAGCTTACGTCAGTGGCAACATGAAGATTTATAACATAGAGACAGAAGCAATGATATCTTCAGAACCTCTATCAGTAGAAGCTTTCTTCAAAGACTATGCAAGCACCTTTAGAGGAGACAGACGAGCTCTTTCTAGCACAGATAGAAAGAGACTGAAAACGAATCCGAGACCATTCCCACATGATTTTGAAATCATGACTGATGCCACGGAAAAACTAAAGGACAGATTTATGAAAGCACTAATGTATGCGAATATCTAGAACAGTACTGATCTAAGATCAAGTCTATACGATAATAAAAACTCCAAAATAATTGAGACATCAACCCTCGAACACTTGTTCGGGGGTTTATTCTTTTATAACCTTACTACGCTTGAGCTGTAGGCGTAAAATTCATCGGAGGATAAGGATTCTGTTTTCCTACAGTAATAGGTCCAAACTGCTTTTCGAATTTGACAACATTATCTTGCAGTGCTCCTAATAATCTCTTAGCATGCTGAGGCGTAAGAATCACTCTTGATTTTACTTTAGCCTTAGGCACATTAGGGACTAGTCTGACAAAGTCTACGACGAACTCTGATTGAGAATGAGAGATGATTGCTAGGTTAGCATATACCCCTTCAGCGATCTCTTCCGGTAACTCTATATTTACTTGATTCTTTTTTTGCTTTTCTCCAGCCATGATTATTTTTTAATCTTTGATATTAGAAACTGTGATATCACCTGATATCGTATCACAAAGGTACACCAAGATGAATAAGGAAAAAGAATACTTTAAGACCAACCAAAGACTTTGGGATGAAAAAACTAGAATTCATATCAAGAGTGACTTCTACAATCTCGAAAACTTTATAAAAGGAGAAAGTTCTCTTAGAAAAATAGAATTGCAAGAACTACCACCTCTGGAAGGTAAGACCCTCTTACATAGCCAATGTCATTTTGGACAAGATACCCTATCTCTACAGCGTATGGGTGCCCACTGCACAGGTATAGATCTATCCGAAGTAGCCATCGCCCAAGCCCAAGAACTGAATACCCAGCTGAAGCTATCTGCAGAGTTCCAGGCTTGTAATGTTTATGACATAGATAAGCATATCGGGAAATTATTTGATATCGTTTTTACATCCTACGGAGTTATCGGTTGGTTGCCAGATCTAGACAGATGGGCGCATCAACTTATGAGTAGACTAAAACCAGGTGGTGTTTTCTACATGGCAGAATTTCATCCAACGATGTATATGTTTGACTGGGATAATTTTAAGGTCAGTTATACCTATTTCAATTCAGGTACTCCTAGCTATGAAGAAGAACAAGGTACCTATGCCGATAGAGCTTCAGATATCAAGCTGGGGGAGTACTTCTGGCAGCATTCTCTGGAGGATATATTTATGGCTTTAATTAAATATGGCCTTAGGATAGATAGCTTCAGAGAATATGATTATTCTCCTTATCAGATCTTTGGGAAAGAAGAAAAAAGAGCGGATCAAGAATATTTATTCAGGATGAATGATATCCCTCTACCACTAGTCTTCAGCATCAAAGGCACTAAGGTCTAGAAGCTTACATAATCTTAAATGATATATACATCATACTAATTATGAAAATACACATAAGGGAAAACCCCTATGTATTTCATACCACTAATATTTAGTCTAAATTTGGTTTCCGATTTAAACCCAAATTTCGATTTATATGTCAGCTACAGATGTTATGTCTAGGCCGCTAGAGCATTCCTTTGAAAAAGAGGATACTTTCAGACTCGGCCTCAAAGAATTACTATTCCTTGCCTTCATCCTTTTTATAGGTTTTTGTGGATTTACCGTATGTGTAGATAAGATTTACTCTGTCTCCTCAGATAGAGGTATCAAGAGCATAACAGTACATGATAACCGAGTTTCTACAGAATTACTCACTCCTAGGCCTCAAAATGGCCTATATTTTCACTAGAGAGGACAGTCACTTGCAAAAAATAGGGCTCTTGAGTATATTTAGAGTAAATGTCATATTTCTTTAGAGATACAGTAGAAAGATCCTTTTTTGGAGTTTGCAGTTATTTAGGCCATAAAATGGGTCTATCTATAGCCAGAGTACGCCTATACTTCGTCTATATTTCCTTTGTGACTCTAGGGTCTACACTTATCATCTATCTGATACTAGCCTTCTGGGTTAATATCAGAAAGTATCTCCGAAGAGGATTTGATCTTATCATGCAGTAAGAAGGATATGAAATCAGAAGAACTCCTATCAGCACTTATACAACTTTCTAGAATTGATAATTACTTTGACGAATTCGAGTTTACCTATCTACTAAAAGTAGGTAGACACATCGGCATGAAAGATGAAGTCGTAGAATCAATGATAAAGGAAACAAAAAAGATTCCTCTGACTATACCGAAAAATGAGGAAGAAAGAATGACAGTCATCTACTACATGCTCTTTCTAATGAAGGTAAATGAAGTCATCAATGATGAGGAAAAAGAACTGATCCACCACTATGGTTTCAAGCTCGGTTTCTCAGCTAATATGATAGATGACTTCATCAGAGTCATGGAGAAAAACACTTACGAAAATGTCAAGACAGAAGACATGCTCAATGTTATCAGAAAATATCAAAACTAGTTTTTGATAAATTTCTTGACCTCCACACCTGACTCCGTTCTAATTACAGCCGTATAAGTTCCAGACACTAAATCACCGCAATAAATTCTTTTACTCTTGGCTTCTTTCTTAAGAAGAATTCCAGCAAGGTTGTATATCTCTACGCCTAAAACATTTATTTCTGTTTCTACGGTTAAGTACTCTATTACTGGATTGGGATATAATAAGATTTTAGATTCACTAACAAGTTCTTCATTAGCTACTGATAACGGTAAGTCATAAGTGTACATACCTTTCCCAAAAGTAGCCGCTGCCAGCAAACGTGTTTCATCATGGATGTCTAGATCAGTTACTGGAACAACCGGCAGATTAGTGCCCAATAATGACCAGTGGTCTCCTCTACTGACACTAGTGAAAACTCCTATATCAGTGGCGACATAAATCAGCTCGTCTATAATTCCATCAGCAACAATATCATTACACGGGACATCCGGAAGCCCTGCTCCAATAGATGCCCAATTCTCTCCAAAGTCGGAGGAATAATACACCTGTCCTTCAGCTTCGCCAAAGCGGAACCCAGAAACCGTCACATAGACACCTGCAGGTCTATGCGGATCATGCGTCACGGCTGTAATCCATCTATCCGGAATTGCTCCTTTAATACTATTATATGTAGCGCCACCATCCTTAGTGACCCACAGGTTGCCGTCATCCGTTCCTATGTAGATCACTTGACTATCATGCGATGAGACATCTATAGCTGTAATACTTCCGAAAGTCAGATTACCTTGAGGGTTAGATTCATTAACAAGAACGGGTGAAATTGCTTGCCAACTATCCGCACCATTTATAGTTCGATATAATTGCTGACTGCCAGTATAGAGAACTCTACTATTATTTGGATCCATGACGATAGGTGTATTCCAGTTGAATCGACCATCTAGACCATTACTACCCCACTCTACAGTAGCGCCGCCATCTTCTGTCTTTCTAATATTACCATACTGAAATTCAAAGTAGACAACATCACTATCATCAGGACTCACGATCACCCTGAAGCCATCACCACCTCCTATAGGTGACCAAGCATCTACATTTCCAAAAGTTCTTACAGTTCCATTGTCTTGAGCACCTCCATAAAGTCTGCTTGGTTCAGAAGGATCTATCTCACAAGTATAGAACTGAAAATTGTTCAATCCATTTTTATAATCGCTTTCTATATAATCTTCACCCAGACCCAAATAGACGCCTCCATCATTTCCATTGAATACAATTTCAGTTTTGCTAGGATGAATGGCCATAGCATGATGATCCACATGTGCCTCCTCAAATACCTGATACCAAGAAGCGCCACCATCTCTAGACCTAAACATATTTATGTTAGTGAGATAAACATCATCAGGATCAGTAGGATGCACAAATATTTTTCCAAACCACCAATTGAAAGTAGTTGTCACTACGTCAGAATTAACTAAAGTCCAGCTGTCTCCGCCATCTTCTGATCGGTATATTCCATTGAGGATTCCCGTGGCATTTGCATAGTAGGCATACAAGATATTAGGATTGGACTCTGAAATAGCGAGACCTATTCTGCCCTTATCCTCCGGCAAAGAGGGCAAGCCTACCGTAAGCTCACTCCAGTTATCCCCACCGTCAGTAGTCTTGTATATGCCGGTGGTAGCCCCTCCATATTGTCTATTATAGGGCCTTCTGATTCTCTCCCACATTGCAGCATATACTATCTCTCCGTTCTGAGGATGTATCGCTAGATCTATGCCTCCTGTAGAATCTGAAAGGAAGAGCACTTGCTCCCACACTTGTCCTTGGTCTTTTGTTCTATAGATACCTCTATCCGATGAATTAGCAAAGAGGGCACCCATAGCAGCGACTAATACTTTATTATCATCATTAGGATCTATAACCACCTTACCGATAGAGCCTGCTTTCTCTAGCCCCATTCTTTCCCAACTAGCGCCAGCATCATCAGAGTAATACATCCCTAATCCGTCATAGGCAATAGACCCTCCTCCAGCATTAGACTCTCCTGTGCCTACATAGATGAGATCAGGATTGTTTTTAGAAATCGCCATGTCACCTATAGACAAGCTTTCCGCGTCATCAAAAATAGACGTATAGCTAGACCCCAAATCTTCCGACTTGAATATTCCCCCTGAGGCTGTACCTACATACAGCACATTATCCTCATCTGGCGACAATTCCAGATCTGATATTCTTCCATTAATATTAGTGGGGCCTGCAGAATGCCATTCGAGATCAAAGGGACCCTTGAGAAAATTTTGAAAGTCTTGCCTGTCAGATACAGCTTGTCTATAAGCTTGTAGATCCACTTTTCCGTGAGGAAATGAACGCTGAGCAAAAAGATAATCAGAAGGATAAAGCCTTTCCTCAGGCTGTTCGACTTGAGTACATGAACAAAGTAAAACTGTGACAACTAAGATTAGTATTCTCATGATAATTTCATTGCTATGAATGAAATTACCAATTCAAATTAGAAAAAGCTTAATATGTTGTCTTCGATTTGTAAGAAAGTCAGATTAAACTTTTGCCAATTCAGATTTGAGAAAATCTATGACTTTAATTTCTACCGCATCAGCCCCTTTCAATTCTGAAAGATACCATGAGATCCAATCTCCAAGGTGCACTAAGTAAATGGCTTTCTCGATCAAAGTATTTCCTTTGGAATAGATATCTATGATGGTATCAGAGTACTTCGAAATTATTTCCTGATTGATATCCATTCTGACTTGGTTACGCTTAAAGTCATCTCTATTTCTGAGATAGATTACGGCCTTGTCTGGTTGTTTTTCTGTCCATCCGACTAGTTCATTATGATTCATTTCTGGTATCACATGATGCCAACAGAGCATCTTAGCATTTTCATTTATCTGCTGACGGAGTCTTACGGCTACAGCTTCCATTCTATCTGTCACATAGATGATCGGTAACTTATCTTGTATTCTATCAGCGACTTGCTTGGCTGCTTTTTGTATTGCCTCATTATCGAATTTGATAAGGTCTATGGCTACTCTGAATTCTTGCTTGAATGAACCATCTATAAAACCCAACTTATGCATTATAAAAAGCTGTTGAACTATAGAGTACCCCAGACAAGCTCTAGGCGAAGGCCAATTACCTGGCACTTGGATATAATCTAGTCCTTTCTCTTTGGCAGCTTCTATGAGCTTACCACCAGAAGAGATGATGACTATTTTAGCTCCTGTATTCAGCATTTGATTAAAGGAATTCAGGGTCTCCTCGGTATTACCAGAGTATGAAGAACAAATGGCCAAAGTATTCTCATCCACATAGTGTGGTATGCTGTAACCCTTTCCTATTGTGTAGGGAATAGGGCTATCTTTTCTTATAAATTCTTTGACAAAATCAGCACCGATTCCAGATCCACCCAATCCTGCAACATAAACTTTGTTAATGTCTGTAGTGTGAGCATTTATCTTTGCATTCTCCCCGATTTCTAGTGCCTCGATAAGCTGCTCAGGAAATCGAGAAATTAATTGATCCATCATAATTCGTATCTTATTTTTTCTAATTTCAAAAGTAATACATATAGAAGAGCCACATGTTATCTAATAGAGAAATAGGAGATATTGGGGAATCTTTAGCAGAGAATCACCTGATTTCGGAAGGATATGAGATTCTAGAGAGAAATTGGAGGTACAGCAGAGCTGAACTAGACCTTATCGCTAGAAAAGATGAGGCTCTGATCTTCATTGAAGTCAAAACTAGGAGCTATAACTACTTTGGAGAGCCAGAAGAGGCTGTAACACCAGCAAAAGAGGCGCTAATTATGGATGCAGCCCAGCGATATATGGAAAAAATAGGGCATGATTGGGAGATTAGATTCGACATCATTTCGGTAATTATAGACTCCAAAGGGGAAAAGCAACAATTAGAGCACTTTAGAGACGCATTTTTTTAGGCATATCGCTATCAATACTGCCGTAATACCTTTATTTATAAGGGAAAATGATGTAATTTCGCAGCCCGAAAGTAAACTGAATCGTAATTTAAATAGACAATAAGATGAAAAAAGGCATTCATCCAGAAGCTTATAGAAAAGTAGTATTCCAGGATTTCTCCGTAGACAAATCTTGGTTAGGACAATCAGCTGCAGATACTAAAGATACAATAGTGTGGGAAGATGGAAATGAATATCCACTTATCAAGCTAGAGATTTCATCAGCATCGCACCCATTCTTTACAGGGAAGATGACCTTTGTAGATACAGCTGGTAGAATTGATAAATTCAATAAGAAATTCGCCAAGTTCGCAAGTAACAATAAAACATCTGCTGAGGAGCCAAAACCTGAGGCAGAGAATGAAGAATCATAAATTACTTAGCCCCTTATTTTAGGGGCTTTTTTTTTGAATATCATATACAATTATAGTCTTTGGAAAACATAATTTTATTTGATGATGATCATTGGAGATCACTTCTCCCACTCACCTATACCCGTCCTATTGCCCAGCTAAGAATAGGCATACTCACTATCGCTGAGAAGTGGGAACATCGTCTAGGTGGACAAGTGAGTTATATTACACAAGACCATCTAGCAGACAAGTTCTCTATTAATATTTCTGACAATAACCTAGTCATCAATGCTAGGCTGTTGCCCAATGATAATATAACTGATCTTATAGAACAGCTAGAGATAAATGAAGCTCTTCTTGTCAATGATACATTAATCGCTGCACGTCTCAACAAAACTCAGTTTGACAATCTAGTAGAAGAAAAGGAAATAGAGGAGCTAAAGGGAGTGGATATTTCTAAGCATGAAAAGTATCTCCACTTTATAGAACGTCCTTATGACATCTTCCTACAGAATGGAAAAGAAATAGCTAAGGACTACAAGTTGCTGACTTATAGAAAAAGCTCTCAACAGATTTCTTATCACAACTATCCAATAAACCCCGATAGAATTTTCATAGCCGAAGGAGCGGAAGTAACTTTTAGTTCACTCAATGCCACTGATGGACCCATCTATATAGGTAAGAATGCCAAGGTGATGGAAGGCTCCAACATTAGAGGCCCTTTTGCACTCTGTGACAATGCAGTAGTGAAAATGGGTGCAAAGATCTATGGTGGTACGACTATCGGTCCATATAGTAAAGTCGGTGGAGAGCTCAGCAATGTGATGATCCAAGGCTATTCTAACAAAGGTCATGATGGCTACCTAGGGAATGCAGTACTAGGAGAATGGTGTAATCTGGGAGCAGGTACTAATAGCAGTAACCTGAAGAACAATTACGGTAATATAAAAATCTGGGATTACAACTCTAATAACTTTGCGACCACTGGTCAGCAGTTCTGTGGACTCATTATGGGTGATCACTCTAAGGCGGGGATAAACACTATGTTCAATACCGGTACAGTCGTAGGTGTCAGTGCCAATGTCTATGGTGCGGGATTCCCGCGTAACTTTATTCCTTCTTATTCTTGGGGAGGGGCTTCTGGATACAAGACCTATAAAATGGAAAAGGTCTTCGAAACAGCAGAAAAAGTAATGTCTAGAAGAAAGAAAAGTCTCACAGATTCTGACAAAATTATTCTAGAACATATATTCCATGAGACTGCTATTTATAGAAACTGGGAATAAATGGATCATCCTTGGTGGAAAAAGGCAGTCAGCTATATCACAGATGTATCCTTAGAGCAAACCAGTTCATTATATAATCCTTTCTTAGAAGTCCTACTTGTCAAAGGCAGGCATCAGCTCACTACAAGAGATGCCATATATTCTTATGACGACAAGTATGAGAACTTTAGTTCTGCTTTTAGAAAAGTAAATTGGAAGCCATTAAAAGGCAACAGAGTATTAGTCTTGGGGTTAGGCTTAGGTTCTGTCATTCTCATCTTAGAAAAAATACTCAATAAGACATTCGACTATACAGCAGTAGAAATAGATCCGGAAATATGCCGCATGGCACATTCCTATACTTTGAAAAATCTAAAATCATATGTAGAAGTCATTCAAGCTGAGGCTCATTCTTTCCTCTCAGTCAATGATGAAAAGTACGATATGATTATTATGGATATTTTTCAAAGTGCTATCATCCCACAGAAATTCCAATCAAAAGAATATCTGCAGATGCTTAGTGGCAAACTAAATAGCAAAGGCGTCTTACTTTACAACAGAATGAACATCACTGAAGAAGACAAACTAGAAAACAAATTATTCGATTCTATAATGGAAGAAGTCTTCCCTAACACGGAAGCCATACAAGTGAAAAATAATCTAGTCTATATCAATGATAAAGCGTTCCTAGAATCATAGCCTAGCGTAGTATTTTAGTATTTTTGGTTATCACAACTCAAGCAATAGCACATGTTTACAATTAATATATATCTGAAGTTCTTACTGATAATTGGTGGTTTTCTATTGGGAGCTATTTTGACCACTACACTTGGGTTTTGGTATGCTTTTCCATTTTGGTTATTGGGATTTATAATGCTAGCGAGCTACATCTTTCTGGGTACTGTACAGTCGTCAGCACAACTTATTCAAGACGAAGATTTTGCTGGAGCTGAAGCTAGATTGAAGCTAACTAAATTTCCAAAGTTCCTGTATGTAACCAATAGAGCTTTCTATTACATCATGAATGGGACGATATCTGCTCAGAAGGGAGATAACAAAGGTGCTGAAGATCATTTCAATACTGCTCTCTCTCTTAAGCTGCCTTCAGATAATGAGAAAGCGATGGTCTTAATGCAACTAGCCAACATTAAAGCCACAAAAGGAAATTACACTGCTGCAACGAACTACTTTAAGCAAGCGAAAGCTTTAAATATTACTCAACCCGATATCAAAAATCAGTTGGACTATTTCGACAAAGCAATCACCAATAACAAAGCTCAAATGAAGACGGCTCGTTCTATGGGAAAGCAAGGTATGAGCATGATGAGACAAGGTGGTGGCAAAGGAAAAAGAAGAAGACCTAAAATGAGATAAACGCTTGATATGTATTTCAAGCAGACGCCAAGGTTTTTAAAGTCATTATACCCAAGGGCCACTTGGTCATCTAAAGAGGATTCAAGATTATTTCTAACTTTTGATGATGGTCCTCATCCTCAATCTACTCCTGCTATTCTTGAGCTACTGAGTACACTAAACATAAAAGCATCATTTTTCTGCTTAGGAAAGAACGCTGAAAATTTTCCATCTCTAATTGAAGAGATAAAAACTGAAGGACACCAGATAGGACTGCATGGATATAGTCACTTATCGGGATGGAATACTGGCCTCGATCAGTACCTTTCAGATATTAAAAAATCCCAAGATATCCTAAAGTCTGATATCTTCAGACCACCTTATGGAAGAATTACACCTAGGCAATACTATCACATACTAAACCAGTTAAACTTAGACCTTGTTTTTTGGTCTCATATGCCAGGAGATTTTGATCCAAGGGTCAGCCAAAAGGATTTTCATTGGCATCTTCATAAAGGCTGGGATCAAAAAGATTCCGTTATCGTATTACATGATAAACCCTCATGCTTATCGAAAATCTCATACGCTTTATCGATACTCAGTTCAGAAAAAACTAATCAGAGAAACTATCTTCAGCTAAATAGCCTTTAAGTAAGTAATGAAAAAGAATATGCAGGACAGCTTGCTCAGTTACTCCAAAAAGTTTTTTGGCCAGCTGACTACTAAAGGTCTCTACATCATACTCTTGCTGTATACTGCATACAAACTTGGCGAAGTTCCTCCATGGGCTAAAAGAGTTATCGTCGGTTCCTTTGCCTACTTCCTCAGTCCGATAGACTCTATACCTGATTTGACACCAGTGCTAGGTATGACAGATGATCTTGGGGTATTAGCTTTTGGTCTTGTCACTATCGCTTGCTATGTGACTGATGACATAAGACTGCTCGCTCAGGAAAAATTAAGGAAAATATTGAAAAAAGATATCGATCAATCCATCATCAATCAAGTCCATTCTTGGTTATGAATTTAGACTTTTATTCATTCTGATAATCTTGGTTTGTGCATTCTCAAGCTTCTTTATCTCAGAAGAATAAAACTTAGACCACACGACATAGCTGATAAGAAAAACAAACGGTACCGTCTTCAGTATAAAAGCTGTTGTCAAGTCTTTATGTACAAGGTCTTTAGCCGCATATAGAAAAACAGGAAATATTACAGCATAAAAAAGTCTGACCATTCTTACACGTGTAATTTTTTGATCTAGTCCAGTATTCAGATAAGAGAGTTTAGGTGGAAGGTTGTTTTCAGTTTCAGCTGAGTTTAACAGCAGCTCACTGGCCTTTACTTTTGAGAACTCCTTATTTATGCGGAAGCGATAGTAGATAAACATCACCATGACTAACCCTAACATGAAAACCATTCTGGATGAGACACCATCTCGAATATAGGTAAGAATGACAGCGATCACAACTAGTCCTCCTAGTAGCATCAAAGCACCAGTATAACTATTAGCGTCCTTATTGTTAGAATACTGACTCAATAAGAGTTCATACTCTTGTTCTATTGTTTTATGATTTTCACTTTCCAAAATACACAGAATATTAAGCAGCTATTCTAAGATATAAAGAATTGGATAAAAGAAAAGCCTTGTCAGAAACAAAGGGCTTATCATATATTATATCTTAGGAACTAGCTATTTCTATTCCTGCATAGATTGTATAAGTAAAGAGACTTCGTTATTTATTACTTCTATAAAACCTTTGTTGATATCAAAAGTTGTACGTGTCCCTCCTTCATCTATAATTCTTACTTGACCAGTGGTTAGTGCTGCAACTATAGGAGCATGACCGTTCAGTATTTCGAACTGGCCATTAATACCAGGCACCTTTACAGATGAAATTTTACCATTAAAGAGTTCCTTCTCAGGAGTAAGTGCTATGAGCTCCATATCTTATGCTTTAGCGTCAGCTAGAATTTTCTTTCCTTTTGTGATTGCATCATCGATACTTCCTACCAAGTTGAAGGCAGCTTCTGGATACTCGTCCACTTCACCATCCATGATCATATTGAATCCTCTTATGGTTTCTTCTATAGGAACCAGTACACCTGGCAAACCTGTAAACTGCTCAGCTACGTGGAAAGGTTGTGACAAGAAACGTTGTACTCTTCTCGCTCTGTGTACTATTAACTTATCTTCCTCAGAGAGCTCTTCCATACCTAAGATGGCAATAATATCCTGAAGCTCTTTATACCTCTGAAGAATATTCATCACCTTCTGTGCACAATCATAATGCTCATCACCTACGATAGATCTTTCTAGAATTCTAGATGTAGAATCCAATGGATCCACAGCTGGATAGATACCTAATGATGCAAGCTTTCTACTCAGTACTGTCGTTGCATCCAAGTGGGCAAAAGTTGTAGCTGGTGCTGGATCTGTTAAATCATCTGCAGGTACATATACTGCTTGTACAGAGGTAATAGATCCTCTCTTAGTAGATGTAATTCTTTCCTGCATCACTCCCATCTCGGTAGCTAATGTAGGTTGGTATCCCACTGCTGAAGGCATCCTTCCTAGTAAGGCAGATACCTCAGATCCCGCTTGTGTAAATCTGAATATATTATCAATAAAGAATAAGATATCTTTTCCACCAGTAGGATCGCTTAAATCTCCATCTCTATAGTACTCTGCTAGAGTCAATCCTGACAAGGCTACTCTTGCTCTTGCACCAGGAGGCTCGTTCATCTGTCCAAAAACGAATGTCGCCTTTGATTCTTTGAGTTTTTCTTTATCTACTTTAGATAAATCCCATCCTCCTGCTTCCATAGAGTGCAAGAAGTCCTCGCCGTAGTTGATAATGCCAGATTCAAGCATCTCTCTCAGTAAGTCATTCCCTTCTCTAGTTCTCTCTCCTACTCCTGCAAAAACAGAAATACCATCATATCCTTTTGCAATATTATTTATCAATTCCTGAATCAAAACTGTCTTACCTACACCTGCTCCACCAAATAGACCAATCTTACCACCCTTAGAATAAGGCTCTATTAAGTCTATAACTTTAATTCCCGTAAAAAGAACTTCTGTCTCGGTAGAAAGATCCTCAAACCTAGGCGGCTTGCTATGTATAGAATATGCATTCTTAGATTTATCCACATCACCGATTCCGTCTATAGCAGAACCTACTACATTAAATAGTCTTCCTCTAATAGCATCACCTGTAGGCATTGATATCGCTTGGCCCATGTCCACTACTTGCATACCTCTCGTAAGCCCTTCCGTAGAATCCATTGATATCGCTCTTACACTATCCTCTCCTAAGTGTCTTTGTACTTCTAGAGTAAGCACCTCTCCATTTTCCCTTTTGATTTCTAGGGCATTAAGAATGTCAGGTAGGTTTGAGCTTTCGCCGCTGAAACTAACGTCTACAACTGGACCGATGACTTGCTTGACTTGACCGATATTTGCCATTTATGATTGAATTATTGTTGGTGTAAAAATTGCTGCAAAGATAACTTAAAGGCGTGAATATTAGGGAAGTAGCTATTCATTTTTTATAAAATAACTAATACTTTATTACTTTTATTAGTTTGGCAAAACACTTCTCAAGCATGTAATAAATTTTGAACTTTATTACGACTAGGAAAGGTAGTTTGGGTTACGCTTTGGAAACTCAAATTTCACTCTTCTTCTTGATCTCTATTGGCTATTCTTATAAAAAAGTTGTTAGATCCTATACGATCTACGAGTTTAATAACTTGGTCATTTACAAGTTCCAAAAGAGAAAGGAAAGTGACTATCGCATGCATCCTGTTATCTAATTGAGAAAATATTTGCTCAAAACTACGTTCTTGACCATCCGCAAGAGTGCTTCGTAAGAATGCTTGCTGATCTTTCATCGTATAGGGATACTTTACGATTTGGTGTACATATCTATCTTGGACGTTCTTATATCTTTCTAGTACCGATCTAAATGCCTTGAAGAGCTTATAGGTCGTTAGTGTTTCTAGCTCTACATCTATAAGTGCTTTTTCTGCTAGAGCTTTGATTTCAGACTTGGTGTTTCCTCTCAGCACCTTCTGTGCTCTATCCCTTTCCATTCCCTTGAAGTCGTCTATGACATCTTTATACTGCTTATACTCTAATAATCGCTTGACAAGTTCCTCTCTAGGGTCTATCTCGTTTCCTTCTACATCTACCTCTTTACGTGGAATCAACATTTTAGCCTTAATCCGCATAAGTGTGGCAGCTACCAAAATAAATTCTGAAGCGACATCCAGATCTAATTCTTCTAGCTTTCTGATATACTCTAGAAAATCTTGTGTTAGCTTTGATATATCTATGTCATGGATGTCAAGCTCATCTCTTTGAATGAAGTAGAGTAATAAATCGAAAGGTCCTTCAAAGTGTTGGAGCTTTACCTTATAAGTTGAGTTTACCATGATGTATTTTCTTAATATGATAAATGTATAATTATCGCTGCTAGATTATATCTGATACCAACTTTTATTTCTGAACAAAATATTGACACTATACCTATATCCACGATTCGGGTTATACATTCTCTTAATCATTTTGTAGTAGAAAGGGCTCGAACAGCCAGACGCTATATCAGTCAGACTAAACCTCCGTATGAAATCTCATCTCTTACAATCAATGAGCTGGATAAAAACTCTAAAGCCCCTACTCCTCCAATACTAGAGCTCATTAATCAGCAGACATCTTTTGGATTGATTAGTGAATCTGGAATGCCTGCACTTGCTGACCCAGGTTCTGAAGTTGTTTCACTTTGCCATAAGGCTGGCTATGAAATTATCCCTTTGGTGGGACCTTCTTCTATTTTTCTGGCGCTGGCTGCTAGCGGATTTAACGGGCAGTCTTTTGCGTTCAAGGGCTATATTCCAATCAAAGAACCAGCACTTTCTGAAAGCATAAAATCTCTAGAGAGAAGATTACAAAAGTCTGGCGAAACACAAATATTTATTGAGACTCCTTATAGAAATGAAAGGTTGTTTAAAACCCTAATCAGCAAGTTAGAAAATAATACTAAGCTTTGTCTTGCTGTAGATATTACTGGGGAAAATCAATATATCAAAACAAAGACTGTAAAAGAGTGGAAGTCCTCTGACAACCCCACCGTCAAACTGCCGACGATCTTTATAATTGGTAAGTAAGTAGATTAGAACCATCTAAGCTCTTTAGAGCTTTTCGCCTCGTTGTGAAGTTCTAACATAAAAAAAGGGGATACATAAATGCATCCCCTCAGTTTCATAAACCAAAATGATTACTCAATCACAATCATATGTTTAGTTGCAGTATACTCGCCTGTCTCGAGCTTGTAGTATACTACGCCTGTTGTTAACTTCTCGTTACTTACTGTCAGTACATTCTCTCCCTTCTCTCCTTCTGCTCTTATTACTTCCAGTACTTTTCCTGTTACATCGTACAAGGTCATCTGTACCTTTGCCGATTCCGGTAAAGTATAGCTGATTCTTGTCTGCTCCTTGAATGGATTCGGCTCATTCTGTCCTAAGCTATAACCCGCATCTTGCGCTCCGCCTAACTGTAGGTCTACCTGCTCTAGGTTCTTGCCTACATAAGCTTCTGCCTTCGTGATGCTGCTATTCATACCTAGTAACTCACTTACCTTTCCTGCTTCCTTAGCTGTCAGTGTCAGTGTGAATAACTCCCCTGTAACTGCTTCTGTGCTCGCCATACTCATCGTCATCGCT
>CAKZVK010000091.1 GCA_937921825.1 uncultured Saprospiraceae bacterium | reverse complement strand
AATTAAGACCTTAAACCTAAGGGTTTTGGGTTATAATGCGAGACCAGGGGTAAATCTTTTTGAGAGATTAAATCAAAAGGTAGATGGCAGAGAAATTGATTTATTGGAATTGGGGAGTTATCTTTTGTGAAAGAAGGATGGGTATTATTGAAAACAGAAATTTCATTTAATGTGCGGCGTAGGCAGCACTGCGCTAGGCTCTGCTTCAGACTACGCCGAACAATGGTTTAACTTAAAACAGAATTTTCATCTATGCATTGCGTAGGCAGCTTTGCACAAACCTCGACTTCGGACTACGCCGAACGGTGATCGGTATTATTGAAAACAGAATTTTCATTGGATATGCGGCGTAGGCGGCTCTTCCTCAAGGCTCAACTTCAGACTACGCCGAACAGTGCTTAGCTTCAGACTATGCCGAACGGTGGGTTCATTGAAAATAAAATTTTCATTTTATGTACTGCGTAGGCAGTTTGTTTGGCGTAGTTTGAAGCTGTAGAAGGTGGCGAGCTCACTACTTCATTTTATAATCAAGATTCTGTCTTGAATCAACTATTTTCTATATTTAAAAATGCCTACAGGTTATAGAATTGACAATCAATCGGGTCTTTATTTCCTAACTTTTCAAGTTGTAGGTTGGGTAGATGTGTTTTCGAGAAAGTTTTACGTCGATATAATTTTAGAAAGTCTAGCATTCTGTCGTAAAAATAAAGGGTTGAAAATTTGGGCCTACGTAATTATGACTAATCACATGCATGTCATTCTGAGTTCTGAGAATGGAAAGCTATCAGATACTGTAAGAGATCTTAAAAGATATACCGCCACAAAAATTCTTAAAGCCATCCAAGAAAATAAGTATGAAAGTCGCAGAAAGTGGATGCTAAAGCAATTTGAGTTTGCCGCCAATAAACATAAGAGGAATAGCAAATTTCAATTTTGGAGGCACGATAATCATGCTATAGAATTAGAAAGCAATAAGTTTATTATGCAAAAATTAGCTTACATTCATCTTAACCCTGTTCGTGCAGGATATGTAGAGGAAGCCGATCATTGGATGTTTTCAAGTCAGAGAAACTATTCTTGTTCAGAAGCTTTGATAGAAATTGATTTACTGGATTTAGGGAGTTATCCTTTTGTGAAATAAAGGATCGGTATTATTGAAAACAGAATTTTCATTGGATATGCGACGTAGGCGGCTCTTCTTCAAGGCTCAACTTCAGACTACGCCGAACAGTGGGTTGTTCAGAGATACAAATGAAACTGTTTCGAAAAAGATGGCTGATGACTCATCAAAACCTAAATAATTCGCAACGAAGAATAATTTTTGTATTGATTTTTATAATTGGAGTTATAATTATCAATAAAGTTTATTTATGCAATCAATTGAAAGTAAATGAACTCAATAGTTCTGGCAAAATTATCAAGCTTACTTCAGGAGGCACAGCAGGAGGTGTGCATTTTACATTCCCAGAAAACAAGAAAGTCTATAATCCAGTAATGACTATAACATGGCCTTCCTGCAGAAAATTAATCTTAGAAAACATGCAAGAATTGAGGAAGCATACTTTTCCTGTAGTTTATGCAAAGAACAATACGAATAATGCTGAAATTTTAATATTCAGAGACCAGTACGATAAGTTTGAACTGAACGTGCCAATTGCAATTGAAGAGATTGTCGATAGGTTGTCAAAGTGTAAAAAATAACCCTCGTTCGTCTAGGCTTGTAGCCTAGATGGTATATGATTGAAAAAAAACCATAGTTATACTTGTTTCTGAAAGAGAGTTTGTTTTGATAGAATTCCTTACCAAAAGAAGATCAAAAATTGGTAAATCAAATCAGATGGCCGCTTTTTTCAAAAGTTCCACTTCAGACTATGCAGAATATCAAAGCAACCTTAATTAAAATTAAGGTAGCTTTCTAGAATCCATCCTTGTTGCCCTTGATATTCTATAAGAACAAATCTGCTTTTCTTCCCATCTAGTATGATGCTGTTCTCAGAATACTCTAGGATATTCAATAGAGATCTATTTGGGACACGGAGGTCTAGTTTTCCTGCGCCCATAGATGGTGCATCTCTCAGTGCTAGTGAGCCCGGACTATTAGTCATCGCTTGAGCTCCGTAACTCCTTTTGGGTTGTGGAATATTTGTTTGTGATTCTAGAGGGCCTCTTTGAATAGGTGGAATGTAGACAGGTGCTTCGTGAGTGGGTCTCGGATTCGCATTGCCCTGTTCCAGTTCTTCTTGTTTTCTGATTTCTTCCAATAGATCATCAAAGATCGAAGAGTCTGCAGTCTCTACATTAGGATTTGCCTCATTTTCTCTCTGTGCTTCTCTTACCTTCTCTTGGTAGTCGGCATAACTACCTCCTGCCCTTCTACCTCCACTAGGAATATTTGCATTGACTTCTTCAACTTTTTTTCTTACTTCTTCAAAAACTACGGGATCTGCAGTTTTAACATTTTCATCTGCTTCGTTCTTGTTGGCTACTTGTTTTAAGATTTCACCAAATACGTCGAATATGCCCATTTCTATGATTTTTGGACAAAATAAGAAATAGTCGCTATTCTCAAAAATCTAATATCATTGTGCCTATGGGCTTTTACCTGTTCGATGTAGTTAGAAAATGATAACATAATTGGACCTGATATGATAACTTTGCAAGGCTGCTCCAAAGCAGCATAGATTTAAAATATGCTAAGAGTAATCATTCTCATACTTCTCTCTCCAGTTCTGCTTTCCGGGCAAGTTGACTTTGAGACCTCTCTTTTACCGATTGTTAAAATAAATACTCTAGGCGATACGATTCCCCTAGAAGATAAAACGATGGCTTCTCTGGATATCATCTATAATGGTAATGGCGTAGAAAACAATGTAGGACAGGATGGCAATGAATATAGTGGCTTTTGTGGTATAGAACTGCGTGGAGAATCTTCGATTAGTTTTGAAAAGAAAAACTACAGTATAGAACTGTGGGATGAAAATGGTGATGATATAGATGCGGCGTTTTTAAATTTTCCTGAAGAAGAAGACTTCATCTTATATGGCCCCTACTCAGACAAATCACTGATCAACAATGTCTTTGCGATGCATCTCGCTAGAAGCTTAGGACAATATGCTAGTCGTACAAGACTCGTAGAAGTAGTTATTAATGATGACTACAAAGGGCTCTATGTTCTGATGGAAAAAATCAAAAGGGACAAAAACAGAATAGACCTTGCTAATCTCAAAACTGAGGACAACTCAGGAGATCAACTAACGGGCGGCTATATTATAAGAATAGATCATAGCGATGGAGAGAGCGGCTGGCATTCGGATTATCAGAAATTTAGAGGTGAGGATTCCATATTCTATCAGTACTACTACCCTGAGGAAGATAAAATCACTCCAGAACAAGAAAGTTACATCCAAGCTTATGTAAAAGAGTTTGAAGATGCGATTGCTTCGGATTCTTTCAGAAATGAAAAAGGAAAACATTATACCAAGTACATCAATATAGGCAGCTTCATAGATAACTTTTTTATCAATGAAATAACTAAAAATGTTGATGCCTATTGGCTCAGTTCTTACTTTCATAAAGACAGAACAAGTAAGACAGGAAAACTAACGGCAGGCCCTATATGGGACTATAATCTTTCTATGGGTAACGCTAGCTATTGCAATACCTGGAATCCTTGGGGATGGATGTATTATGATTGCTCAGGAGAAAGTCCTTTTTGGTGGGATAGATTCCTGAACAGCTTTACTTTTACAACGGTGATGCGCTGTCGGTGGGAATCACTTAGAACTTCCACACTAGCTACAGATAGTCTCTTGCAGTATATAGATGACACTGTGCTGGAAATAGGTCCTGCTGCAGATAGGAACTTCCAGCGATGGCCTATCTTAGGCACTTATGTATGGCCTAACTCTGATACTACGGCTGCGTATCAATCTCACGAGGAAGCTATACAGTTCATAAAGAGATGGCTACCTCAGAGACTAGAATGGATGGATTCTAATGTGCCTGGTGTCGCCGCCAACTGTGGCCTCTTTGAAGATCCAAATTTTGAAATAGAAGGTGGAGGGACTGCAACAGTAGATCAAGATCATGCGGTACTTTCCATCTATCCCAATCCTGTCCATGAAAGTGTCTTCATTGCCGCTCCAGAGCCTATCGTAGAAGTAATTCTCTACAATCAGCTAGGAGAAAAAGTCATAACTCAGAAAGTAGCTTCTTTGCTCAAAACAAAAATTGACCTTGGACACATAGGATTAGGAGGTCAGTACCAACTCAGCGTAAAGACCCGACGTAAAGTTTATACTCAAGCCCTTATAATCGCAAGATGAGAAGCAAGATACTGATACGAATGATCTTAATGCTGGCTATCTACTTTGGCCTCAGTTATTATGGCGGTGAAATGGGTAGAAAGATACTATACCCCATCAGATTATTTGTCACCTTCCTCCATGAATTCGGTCATGC
>CAKZVK010000090.1 GCA_937921825.1 uncultured Saprospiraceae bacterium | reverse complement strand
TTCTCATTCTACCTGCAAAGAGATATGAAACTCAATTCTAGCAGTTCTTATCTAATTGACATTCTATTGCTTAATTGACTGAAAATAAAAAGACCTAACTGATAATCAATCAATTAGGTCTTTCTTAGTAGCGGGGGCAGGAATATATTTGTTGGTTTGGTGTGCCTCAGTACTCTTTACATTAATCATAAATCTCTATTTTTTACAGTATATCTAACTTTCTAGCCTCACAGTAGAACATGGACTAGGAATAGATTTTGGTAACAATTTGCAATTATGTTACCAAAATTGAAATGGCAACCATGAAACTGGCTGCCATTTAACTTATCTTAGAGGTGCGAAACTTTAAGATATGATCAAAGGTAATACAACTGCCACTAAGAAACAGACAGAAGATAACATCAAGTTTAATCTTAGAAGCAATCCCAAAAGTAAAAAGTCAGAGCAAGCTAAAAAGCCTGTTCCTATCTATGCTAGGTTTAGATACTTTAATCCTTCAGCAAACAAACACATACGGTTACATTACCCAACCAAACAGAGTTGTAGACCTTCAGAATGGAACGCAATAAAACAGCGTCCAGCATCTACATTTAGATATTACAAAACAGTAAAAGACGAACTAGATAGAATAGCTGAAAAAATCATTAGTATCTATGATTCCAATACTTCAATAACATTAGCTGACTTCAAAGATAGGTTAGATAGATCGCTAGGAAGAAAAATAAAGGATGGTCCTGACCCTTATGACTCAAGTACTTTCATTGGTTTTATTTCAGATTATTCGCAGAGAAAGAAACGCCTTAGTTCTCTTTCTGAAAACACAATAAAGAAATACACTACTGTAGCTAATAAGTTGAAATCTTATCATTTGGCTACAGGGGGAGGTATCAACTATAATGATTTTGATATTTCTTTTGTCGACAACTACCTTATTTGGCTCTATGATAACACGGGTACAAATAGTGCAAATACTGCCAATAAGGATTTTGCAACGATTAAACTGCTACTGAAAAAATCTTACAAAGAAGACTTGCATTCAAACACGATCTTTACAGACGAAGAGTTTGGGGTAAAAAGGGTGAAGACTATTATAATCGCTTTGAATGAAAAACAAGTTCAATTAATTAGTGACTGTGATCTAAATGAACATGTTGAAGAACTTAAGAAAGAAAAAATAACACTTGAGTTTGCTGATAAAGTAAAAGATTGGTTTTTGGTAGCGTGCTATTCCTCACTAAGATGGAGTGACTTTACATCAATTGAACCTGAAAATATTATCAATAAAGGGGAGGATTATTTCATCAAAATTGAAACGCAGAAAGGCAAAAAAGAAGTTACTATCCCGATAAATAAAAAACTGTTTGAGTTACTTGCGAAGTACAATAATACCGCTCCGGTTATGTCTTCTCAGAAATTCAATGACACAATAAAAGTAATTTGCCGTTTAGCAGGTCTTACTCAAAGTGTGGATGTATCTGTACATGATAAAGGAAAGGTAAATAAGGATAAGTTGCCTCTATACAGTAAAATTTCCGCTCACTCAGGACGTAGGACTTGGGCATCAATTAACTATCACAAAGGTTTTCCAATGTTATTGTTGATGGCCTGTACTGGTCATTCTAAGGAGTCTACATTTCTTTCCTACATCGGTGTCAGTAGTGAAGATAAGGCCGATAGGCTGATGAAGCTGATGAAAAAAGATGAAGCTGATATTGTTAGTAACCAACCTAAACTAAAGGCCGTATGAATAATGATAAAAAAGGACCAAGTAAGGAGGAGGAACTTAAATTTAGACAAAGAAATGATACTTATGAGATGAAAGAATGGCGAAAGAGGAAGTATAAAAAATGGGGAGACATAGGTGTCTTTGATGGAGACGAAATTATTTATCCTTACTCTTCACTTGATGTAGTTGCAAAACTAAAAGGCTGCACAGCATCTGATATCAGACTGTCTAAAGTTGAATATAGCGCAACCTTAGAAGACATAGTTAATGGGGATTTTGTGCCTCTAAACATCTTTGATTTTTTGCAAATATTGGATTCAGATAGTGAAAGAAGGTTGAAAGAATATTTGGCTGCTTTTGGTAGGGGGTATAAGAAGAAAGGGATTGTCAAGGCTATTTGTGAAGGAATAAATGAATTTTATGAAATCGAAGAATTGAAGGAATTTCTTAGCTACAGAATAGACCCTGATTATCCAAGAAATATCTTAAGCCAAGACTTAGAAACTAAAAAAATACCTGCAAAATATTACGCTTTATTACATTGGATAAAAATAGAATTAGGCAAGGAAAACCATTTTGAGCAGAATGAATATGATCAGTATCCCAAAGAAAAAATGCTTATTTATTTTAAGAATAAGTATGCAGGAGTTTCTGCACAAAGGATATATCAAGAATTCATTAATATAGATATTAAAGATAAGCACGTTTTCTCATCGTCTTGGGGGCCTGACTACAAAGAGCATGTAATAAATGCTTCAGGAAACTCTGCAGACGTCATCCAGCATCTTAGACACTTCCCTTCTTAGGCGAGATAGTTATCTAGCAATAAGCAAATTACTCTGTCTAGTACCATTGTTTATCAGTTGATTAGGCAAATAAGGCATAAAGGATAATTATCTCAAAATTATCTTGCCTTATCTCTCGCATACATTGTGAAAACTTTTCACAGATGAACAATTTAATATTAAGTACAAGATCAATAGATACATTGGTAGATGATATTGCAAATAGAGTATTGCTTAGGATTTCTGAATCTAATTTGCTGTCAAGCCACAAAGAAAAGATATGGCTAACCCGTAAAGAGAAAGCTGATCAGTTAAATATCTCTGTTTCAATGGTAGACAAATTAGTCAGAATTGGAGAGTTGCAGAAAAAGAAGATTGGAAGAAAAACACTAATCAAAGCTTAGAAATGCAGTACGAAGGTAGAACACATAGTCCTAAGCATCCGAATAAGGAAATTAAGAATACATACGCATATTTTAGGCAGTTAACAGAGGGTACTCAAGGCCGTAATTGTGATAAGCTCTATGAAGTAATCAAAAAATTCGGACAGCCTGTCACTCGAAAGATGGCCTCTAAACTCACAGGGTTTGAAATAAACTGTATTACGCAGTACATCAAAATTCTAATACTTGAAGGGAAGCTTTTAGAATCTAAGGAGAAAATGAAATGCAAGGTCACCAAGAACCTAGCTCATTACCTGAAGCTTGCAGAGGTGAAACCTATTCAAACTGAGTTGGCAATATGAGTGAAGCAAAAGCAAAAGTTACCAAACTAGGTAAGAACTGGACGCCTACCCCGAATGAGATTCTTAATCATACTGAATTGTCATTTGGTGCAAAAGGACTTTGGGCCTATGTATGGTCAAAGCCTAAAGGCTGGCAGTATTCAGTTGCAGGAGCAGCGGCGCAAACGAAAGACACAAACTATAAGATAACGCTTTATGCAAAGGAATTAGAACAAGCTGGCTACCTGAAGCGAATACAGAGCAAGAACAAGAAAGGTGTCTTTGGGGGTGCAGAATGGATTATATCACCTAAACCCGATTTGCGAAATACCGATAACGGGGAAACCGATGAACGGAAAGCCGATGAACGGATACCCGTAAACGGCTCAGCCGATGACGGTGAATTGCATACAAGTAATACTATAAGTAGTAAGACTATAGAAAGTAAGACTATACAAGACAATACTATAGAAGAAAAAATAGACGCTGCGCTTACCTTCTTCAAAGAGAATATTGCAAGTGGTTTGAAAATAAAAACGGAAAGCCACAGAAAGTTAGTTAAGACACTTTTAAAGCAGTATAACCTACAGGATATTAAAGATGTCTCCCTCTTAAAAAAATCGGAATGGCAGGATAGCGAAAAGATGAGGCGCAATTTAAAGCCAAAGACAATTTTCAGATTGTCAAATTTCGATAACTATATGATAGATGTAAGGGAGCGAAGAAGCAAAGGTGAGTCAATGGAAGCAAATAATAAATTAAATGACGAATCAAAAAACAGTTGGGAAGATGACTACAAGTGACATGCCAAAACACATAAGAGAATCTTTGTCAGAGGAAGAGCTAAATCCTAAGTCGGTAACAGTAGACGAATTGATAAGAGAGATGGAACGACAGCCAAAGAAAGAGCGACAACCAAAGCAAGAAAATGCCCAAGTAGAAGTTATTAATCCTTTCAATAAAGTTCTGAAAGAATTCAATAGGCCAAAGAAGTTAAAAACTGTAGAGGGGCTAACTTATAAGTACGCAGCTAACAACTTCATGGAAATTTTAATGCGGCTTACAGGCAAAGAGAAACTAGAATTTGACAAAAAGAAAAAGGAGATACTAAGAGACCTTGTTCTGTACTTCATGAATGACCCAAAGTCAAAATATGATTTATCGAAAGGTCTGTATCTGTACGGTGATACTGGTACTGGTAAAACCACAATCCTTGAAGCTTTTAGCAGGTTTGCCAAAGGCACAGAAATAAAAAAGATAAAGCTCGTGTCAGCCAAAGAAATCGTTTCAGAGGTGATAATGTCTAGTGATGCTTCAAGTCTAAGAGACTATACACAAAGGAGATTCCTCTATGGCTATGACTTTGCTTTTGACGATTTAGCCCAAGAACAAGAATGTAAAATATACGGTACAAAAGTCGATTGTATGGAAATGATTCTAACGGCAAGATATAACAAACAACTACTAACTCATTGTACTTCTAATCTGAAGCCCGAGAGGATAAAAGAAAAGTATGATAAACGAATTTATTCGAGGTTTCATGAGATGTTCAACTTCATTCATATAGAGGGTAAGGACCACAGAATAAATGCAGACTGAATAAGGAAATAAATCTGAGTTAAAAAATTAAAATCAATAAAATGAAAGAATTAAAGGGTTTGAAAAGAATAGAACAATACGTCCAAAAAATCAAAGATGAACACGGCATTGATTTAAGTAAGGAAGCAAGGTTTCATCATATCACTAAGACTTCAGAGTTGTATCACTTTGTAAGCAATATTTCTTGGCTCGAAATAAGAATCAATCTGCACTTTAAGCCTGTTAAAGGAAGAGTTTATTGGGGCAACACCTTAGAAGAAATATTGGAGCAATTGAAAGCCAATAATACTTCATACTCTATAGATATTGAAAAGATTAATACTACTACAATATTGTCAGAACAAGTAACACATAAGTAATGCCAGCACCTAAGAAAAACGCCTTTTGGAAGTTCAGAAGTAAGCATGGGCGAAATAAGTTGTTTGACAGTCCTCAACTCTTGTGGGAGGAGGCATGTAAATATTTTGAATGGTGTTGTGACAACCCCTTAGAAAAGTCTATTCCTGTAAAAGCTGGCCCTGAGTTTGGTAAATCTGTAAGGGTAGAATTGGAGCGACCTTTTACTCTCGTTGGCCTATGTAGTTACTTAGGATGCTCAGAGAATTACTTTAGAAACTTTAAGTCTAATAACAAATCGGCAGAAGGTTTTATGGCTGTCATTGACCAGATTAAACAAATTATCGAGGTGCAGCAATTTGAGAGGGCAGCAGTAGGAATATTTAATGCAAACATTATATCTCGAATGCTAGGCCTTGTAGATAAGAAAGAAGTAAAGAAAGAGAGTATTAAGAAACTAGCAATAGTAAGAAAAGATGGTGAAGGGAATTACACAGCTCAGGAGCTATAATGAGGATTCTCATCGACTGCTAGAAAGAATCCCTTTTGATAAGCAGCAGGAGTTTCTAACTACATGTTTTAGTGGTAATTACGATTATATTAATTACGGGGGATCTGTAAGAGGTGGTAAGTCAATTGCTCTTATGTTTCTGCTAGATCAGATTAATCTAAAGTTTGGTGACCAGTATCCAAGATATGCTATGATAAGAGAGGATAGGCCACAATTCACAAGTCAGACCATGCCCAAGTTTTGGGAAGTATTTGACCAAGAAGAGATTGAGCAAATGCCTACTTCTCACAATGGTTATATCTGCAAGTTTAAAGGTGGTTTGGAAATAATATTCTTTGCTGAAAACTTCGATAGTCAATTCAAATATTTAGAGGATTTCAAAGGACTGGAAGTTGATGGATTTCTATTTGAAGAGATATCAGGAATTCATAAGAAGACTTGGCAAAAATCATTTGAACGTGTAGGAACATGGAAGATGAAGGAAAGGCAGAAAAGCTTAGATAATGGAATTGAGATTCCTCCAAGAATAATAGCATCTACATGCAACCCTTCACCTAATTGGATTAAGAAAGAAATATACGACAAGTGGATTACTGGCACATTGCCCGAACGATTCAGTTATTTACCTTCAAGCGTCTATGATAACCCTAATATTAGTGAGGACTGGATAGAGAATAAAAAAGAGGTTATGTCTTCACAGGATTTTGAAATGTTCGTAAACGGGGACTGGAATATTATAGATAACGAGAATCCATTTTATCCATTATTTCTAAGTGCGCATTCCTCACTTGTAAGAAGAAACCGTTTAGAGATTAACCCTAATGAATTTGTATGGTTGTCTTTTGATTTCAACTATGACCCTTGTACATGTATTATAGCACAATTGATTGATGACTTTGGTCTATACATTTATGATACAGTTCAGGTTACTGGTGGTACAGAGGCTTTGTGTGATGTGCTTATAAGTGATTACAATATCCTAGACTATGCGGACAAAATGGGGTTGAGAGTTACAGGCGATAATAGTGGGTATTCTCGGAACAGTAGGGGTGGAATAAATGACTTTGATAGGATACTGGATAAGTTTATGATTAGCGCAAATCATCTAAGAAGATACAAGTCTGGTCATTCTCACTTTGAATGGATATTTGATATGACTCACGAGGTTATGAGAACTATTCCTATGGGCTTTAATAAGGATGGTAACACAGTACTAATTGATGACTTAAAAAAAGCCGTTAGAACTAAGGATAAGAAGAAATACAAGAACAGAGATAATGGACATTTGCATGATGCTAGTGATGCCTTTGATTATTTGATAGGGGCAATGTTTGAAAATGGATATAGAGGTGTCAGAAGGTGGAAAGAGAAGTATGAGTATTTGACTGAATCTTAACTACCACTAGAGCAAGTTGTTAAATAATTACTCAATTGTGTAGTAGCAATTTTCAGAGACGCCAAACCTATCAAATAGAGTTTGTATAGCGTTCTTTCCTGCTTTGCCTGTTTTAATTCTTTGTCTGTAAGTCTTGTACTTATTGTACTCATCTTTATCAGTTAATACAGATGGTGTTATTTGCTCGAAGCAATATTCAAGTGCTTCTTCCTTTGTTAGTCTCTTTTTGTTTGCCATAGGTACAAAGGTAAAGAAAAGTACACAAAATGTTTACTGAATATTTGGAGTAAACAAAATGTTTACCGTATATTTGGGTACACAAAATGTTTACCATGAATAACACAACCAACATCAACGAACTAGCAAAGACCTTAAACGAAGATTTTGTTTACTTCTATGAAATGAAGGACGGTAAGGAATACAACTTAGGCAGCAGACAAGAAAGGCAAGTGAAAGCACAATTAGAGGCATTGACACAAGATCAGCTAATTGAGCTTAGAGGTATGATAACTCAGGACAAGGAGTTTGTAAATAGATACTTTGCTGAATACTTTGAGAATCTACCTGAAGCAACAGAAGTTGAACCGTCCAAACTATCTACAATCTTTTCTAATGCTTGGTACTACATGAAGAAGGGGATTTATGCAACATTCTCTGAATGCCTGAAAGCTGCATGGAGAGCATACAAGACAGTTAAAGCCCTAAAGAATGGAATCGTATCATTTAGTTACAGAAAGGCCACAGGAGCTATTAGAACGGCTACAGGCACTTTAAATGGCTCTTTGTATGCTTTCACGGGCAAAGGAGTAAGAACAGAATCTAAACCCGATGCAATCAAGTACTACGACACTGAGAAAGACGGGTGGAGAATGTTTAGAATAGAAAGACTCTTACAAGTGGCTGCATAGTCACTTTTTCATAAATCACAAATCAAAAGAAATGGATATTAAACTTACTGAACTACAAGACCTTTATAATCAATCTTCAATCATCTTTGACAAGCTAGAAGATGAAGTTTATTCTCTCTCTGAGAAGATTTACAACAGGATAATTTCTATACTCAAAGACCCTAACAGCTACAAGGGCAAAGGTGATGAAGGACTATCAATAGTCGGTCTCATGAATGCAATGTTAAAGTATGTTTTCGGTAATGATAAATTCGATACTGATAACTGCTATATCGTTAGTGACATAATCCATTATTTAGTTCTTGATGGTGAACAGCATATTAAGAGTAAAGCTAACTTTCCCGATTTTGTAAATAGGTTGACTTGGTTACAACATGATGCAGCGGTTACATCTTTACAGAATGAAGCAGAAAAGGAAGTAAGAACCTTGCTTACAATCTTAACTAGCTTAAACACTATCATATCAGAAAATCATCTGTATGCTGCACATAGAGAGAATGACGAACTATTACCACCAAGATCAGGACACGGATTTATAAGCAGAACTAAGAACGGTAGAGGGCTTACAGAAAGCGAATGGAGTAAGTACGAAGCTGCATAAGGAATATATTTTGTTAATGGCATTGCGGTATGATTAGCCTCTAGATTGATTCTAGGGGCTTTTATTATCTAACCTAAAATTTTTACAGATCTACTTGATCGGAGGTGCCGATTGTGCTTGAATTGCACGTAACCCCCATATTATTTGCTTTAACTTTAAACTTGTATTTTTTATTCTTTTTTAGCCCTACTTTAACCACATCGTATCCAAGAAAAGAGTTACCTAATGGCTCGTTAATTGTTTCCCAGCTGTACCAAAATGGGAATACTCCCAAAAATTTCCTTTTGCTTCCTAATTTCCACGAACTACATTGAAGGCAGCTATGCGACCAACTCACCTTTGCTGATGTGTTAGATAATCTTGATGCATTTACTTCATTTACTTCAATACATTCATCACCATTGCTATTACTTCCGCAATTTGACATTTGACTTGCTACAGTGAAGGCAAATCCAATAAATAGAATAAGTGTTTTCATATTTCCTTTTTTCCGAACATAGGAATATTTAATTTCTAACTTTAAAGAAAATGACAAAGGGTTGTATTTATTGATTATGGGTTGTTTTTGGGCTTATGTGGATATGTAGAAACGAAACACCAATTGATTCTATAGTTTTTATCAAACAATAAAAAATATCTTTTGATGGGAATGTATAATCCTGAAGGGGAACTAACAAAGCACAATGGACTCATTGAGCAATTTGAATCAATGTTAGAATCTACAAATGATAATGAAGAAATAGATGAATTAGAGAAAAGATTATCTGAATCCAAATCTATTGTTTTTGCTTTGAATAAGAGTTTCAATTCGGTCAGTAATAAAATTGATGAACTGCTACCTAATCTGATTTCTGAGTTTAAGATATTAGATGATGTAAATAACAAAATTGACTCTTTGAAAAAATTGGACCCTGAGACTTTGAAGCAAAAAAGGAAACTGATAATTCAAAAGAAAAGCGCTTCTTCAAAATCTATTTCGCTTTCAAAGCAAATTAATGATATGATTCCAACCAAACATGATTGGTATGAGTTGGATAGTGGTTATTCTGTAAATAAGTTAAGTGACTATGGTATACGTGTCAGAAAGGATGGGGTGGTAATAATATAGCCAAAGATCAAAGTATTGGAAGGTGTTTAAATGTTGTTTTTGGCAACAATTTTGGCCACATTGCAAAATAAAGTCTTGTAAATCAGTGACTTACAAGACTCTTAGTAGCGGGGGCAGGACTTGAACCTACGACCTTCGGGTTATGAGCCCGACGAGCTACCAACTGCTCCACCCCGCGATATTGTTACCGATTTCATTCAATCGGAGCGCAAATATATAACTTATATGTTAAAGAAAAAGTTCCTTGTCAGGGGATTCTATACAGCAGCCATTCCTCCTCTGATTATTAAGTTATAATTAGGATCAGTAATGTATTTATGACCTCTCTGAGATTTTGTTATAAACGTCTAAAATTAGCCGTCGAGCATAATTGGATTTAGTTCCTTATGCCTATTGTTTTACACATAACTGCAAGTATCCTTACCAAGGCAATATCTTATTGTTAAACTTAGTTACTTAGCTTTCTTTTGCTAGTCAAAAGAACTGTGATCAACCCTCTGACCTGTTCAGGTCAGTTTTTCTGAGAATTTATAGAACTGAGCTCTGCTATTTATCTACTAAGAGAGCTGCTAAAACGATTTATTATATAACTTAATAACAATGTTAATGAAGAACATGTATTTGTGTATTGTGATGTTATTTGTTGGGAATCTTTGCTTTAGTCAGCAACATTCCAATGGCCTCAATTCTCTCCAAGTAAAAAAGTACGATGCTTATGGTCAGATGGTGAGCCATGATACCTATGAGAGTGAGCAGGCTAAAACGATGAACTTTGAACAAATTATCAATAACCACCCTGAGGGTCAGAGAGTATCTCTGTTTGGATATTATACCAAGGAGGATATCCGACACTTCGTCTTCTACAGTGGCTCAAAAAGTGAGGCACAGTTGTGTCAAAAAGAAACCCTAGTGTTCAAGCCTTTTTTAGGTGTTAGCGGTTCTTCTAATGAGAATTTTACGGGTATTATATTGAAAAGTGTTGCAGAAGAGAGTCCAGCAAGCCAGCTTGGTTTGATAGCTGGTGATGTTATATATAGCTTAGGCGATCATGCAATAACAAGCTACTGTGATCTTCAGATGGCTGTCAGATCCGCTGAGGTAGGGCAGACACTAAATCTTGAGTACAGCAAAAGTGGAAGTATAAAAAATGCAGATGTAGTAATCGCAGGTAAACCGACAATCAGGGTTACTTTCGAAAACTGTGAGCAAGCTCCTGTTCAATTTGAGGAGATAGTAGAGCTTACTAATGTTACTGAGGAAGTGATAGAGCCAAGCCTGTCTGTCTTTCCCAATCCTACAAAAGAAATATCATATCTAAGGTACGAGTCGCCTTCTAATGAACCTCTAGCATTTTATATATTAGATAGCAAAGGGTCTTTAGTCTATAAGGAGGATATCGAGAATTTTCATGGTAGCTTAAGAACAAGTTTTACTTTTTCTGACCAAGTGCCTGGCACTTATTATTTTGTCATAGATCAAGGAGAGACTAAGCAAAAGAGTAAAGTACTATTCCTAGGACGGTAATAGTTTATAAAGAGTACATATAAAGGAAGGGGCTGATTTTTTCGGCCCCTTTGTTTTTTGTTGTAGTTGTAAACTAAGCAGTCACAACTTGATGCATCTCCTTTCTTAGTTCCTTGATCGCAGGATCCGCTAGATATTCATCTAAGGTTTTCAGTCTGTCTATACAGCCGTTAGGTGTGATCTCTATGATTCTATTGGCTACAGTCTGAGTAAAGTGGTGATCATGAGTAGTAAATATAACGGTACCAGGAAAACCCATCAGAGAGTTATTGAAAGCCGTAATACTTTCTAGATCCAAGTGATTAGTAGGTTCATCTAGCATCAGTAGGTTTGCGCTTTTCATCATCATACGAGACAGCATACATCGAACCTTTTCTCCTCCTGAGAGTACATTCGACATCTTGAAGACCTCCTCTCCTCCGAATAACATCTTACCGAGGAACCCTCTGATGTATTGCTCATCTTTATTTTCTGAGTACTGTCTGAGCCAATCCATTAGATTTTGTGGCTCGTCACTGAAGAAGTGTTCATTTTCTACGGGTAAGTAAGCTGTGGTAATTGTTTGCCCAAATTCAAAATCTCCGCTGTCTGCTTTTACTTCCTCATTCAGTATCTGGTAGAAGGCAGTGGAGGCTAATCCCTCTTTAGCAAGGATGGCAATCTTATCTCCTTTATTGACACTGAAGGATACATCCTTAAGCAGTACCTTCCCATCTAGGCTATAGCATAGTTTATCGACTTTGAGGATTTGATCTCCTGCTTCTCTTTCTTGCTCGAATATGATACCCGGGTACTTTCTAGAAGAGGGTTTGATATCTTCTAGAGTTAGCTTTTCTAGCATCTTCTTTCTAGAGGTTGCTTGTCGTGACTTAGAGGCATTGGCGCTGAATCGCTCTATGAAAGCCTGCATCTCTTTTCTTTTGTCATCTATCTTCTTATTCTGAGCTAGTTTTTGTTTTAGAGCTAACTGAGACGACTCATACCAGAAAGTATAGTTGCCACTGAAGGTATTGATCTTAGCAAAGTCAATGTCTACAATATGTGTACAGATCGTATCCAAGAAGTGTCTATCGTGAGAGACGACGATAACAGTATTATTAAAGTTCAGCAGAAAATCTTCTAACCAAGTTACCGTTTCTAAATCTAGATCATTGGTAGGCTCATCTAGTATAAGTATGTCAGGATCACCAAAAAGTGCTTGTGCTAGTAAGACTCTGACCTTTTGATTTCCATTTAGGTCTTTCATCAGCTTGTGGTGAAAGCTCTCATGAATGCCGATACCACTGAGTAGGGCTTCTGCAGAAGGCTCAGCATTCCAGCCATCCATCTCAGCAAACTCCTCCTCCAGCTTAGAGGCCTTGATACCATCTTCATCAGAAAAATCAGGCTTAGCGTAGAGTTCTTCTTTCTCCTTGATGATAGACCATAGCTTATCATGTCCCATCATTACAGTATCTAGGACTTTGACTTCATCAAATTCAAAGTGATCCTGCTTTAGGACAGCCATTCTCTTACCAGGCTCTATGGTTATAGATCCACCTGTAGAGTCTTGGACTCCAGAGATTATCTTTAGAAAAGTTGATTTTCCTGCACCATTAGCTCCGATAACACCATAGCAATTGCCAGGTCCAAAAAAGACATTGGCGTCGTCAAAGAGGACACGTTTACCAAATTGATGGGTTAAGTCCGTAACTGTTAACATACTCTAGATAATTTGGCTGCAAATGTAGCTTATTTTACTGCATAGAACAGATGCGATTTAATATTAATATCTTTGTTTGTATTCAACTTACATTTGCTGTTCGATACATAATGAACCATCTTGATTCTCAAGCATTTAGATAGTGGTTCTTCCCTGACCTCAAGATCAGGAATCGTACTTAATTTGATAGATAAATTGAAATGAAATATAGAATTCAAAAAGTGGCCGTTCTAGGGTCAGGTGTAATGGGATCTGGGATTGCTTGTCACTTGGCTAATATCGGTCTAGATGTTTTACTACTAGATATTGTGCCCTTTAATCTTACAGATGAAGAAAAATCTAACCCTGTAAAGAGAAATAGCCTCGTTAATGGTGCCTTGAAGGCAGCAATCAAAAACAAGCCAGCGGCACTTTACGATAAGAAATTTGCTTCTCGTATTCGCACTGGAAACTTTGATGATGATTTTGATAAAATTGCGGACGCTGATTGGATCATAGAAGTGGTCATAGAACGATTAGACATCAAAAAGCAGATATTCGAGAAAGTAGAGCAACACATGAAAGCGTCTGCTTTGGTGACCTCTAATACTTCGAGTATTCCGATTAATATGCTAGTAGAGGGTCGATCCAAGGAGTTTCAGCAGAAATTCTGCGGAACCCATTTCTTTAATCCACCAAGGTACATGCCTCTATTTGAAGTCATCCCTCATACAGGAACTGATCCTGAAGTGACTGATTTCTTTATGGATTTTGGAGATACCTATCTAGGTAAGAAGACAGTGCTCTGTAAAGATACTCCTGGTTTCATCGCTAACAGGATAGGAGTCCTTTCTGGTGTCAAACTTACTGAGCTAACTGCTAAGTATGAGATGCGTATAGAAGAGGTAGATGCCATTATGGGTCCCTTAGTGGCCAGACCTAAGACAGCTCATTACAGACTGCAAGATCTAGTCGGGGTAGATACGGGAGACAAGGTTACCAAGTTTGTCCTTGCCAATACCAAAGGAGATAGCTACGTGGACAAGGTCAACGGTTCTGAGATGCCTAAGTACATGGATTTTCTAGTAGAGAATAAGTTCTTAGGTAATAAGACCGGCAAGGGCTTCTATGAGAAAACTAAAAAGAAAGATGAGAATGGTCGCAAGATCATCAATGCATTGAATCTGAAGACGATGGAATATGAGCCTGCCATCAGACCGAAGTTAGCTGCTGTAAAAGAAGCAAAGGGTATAGAGTTACTCGATAAGAGATTCAATGCGCTAGTGGATGGAGAAGAGAGAGAGAACAAATTCTTAAAGGAATACTTTGCATTTATCTTCGCCTATACCGCTAATAGAATTCCTGAAATCTCAGATGAGTTCTACAGTGTCGATGATGCTATGCGAGCTGGTTACATGTGGGACTATGGACCTTTTGAGACTTGGGATTTGATGGGTCTAGAAAAAGGTATTCAGCTTGCTAAAGATTGTGGAGAAACGATCCCTGCTTGGGTAACTCAGATGGTGGATGCTGGACATAAGTCCTTTTACAAGTGGGAGAACAATCAACGATTATACTATAGCCTAGAAACGAAGTCTTACCAAGTAGTTCCTGGTATGGAAGGTATCTTGGTATTGGAGGCCTTTAGGAAGAATACGCCGGTATTCAAAAATAGTGAAGCTGTAGTCCATGATATCGGAGACGGTGTTATGTGTCTAGAGTTTGTGAGTAAGAGCAATGCCATCGGAGAAGGAATAGGCAAGGCACTAGATAATGCCATCACTATGGCTGAAGAAGAGGGTTGGAAAGGTGTCGTGATTGGTAATAATGCTAAAAACTTTACTGTCGGTGCGAATTTGATGCCTGTCGGAATGATGGCTATGCAAAAGCAATTTGACGAGCTGGATAAGATGGTTCATGAGTTTCAGCAACTGACGATGAGATGTAGAACCTCTAAGGTGCCAGTAGTATTGGCAGGTCAGGGTTATGTATTTGGTGGAGGTTGCGAGTTAGCAATGCACTGTGATGCAACTATCATGGCTGCTGAATCGTACATAGGATTAGTGGAAGTAGGTGTAGGACTTATCCCCGGTGGAGGAGGTACTAAAGAGATGGCCTTGAGAGCCTCTGATAGTTATTTCGAAGGGGATGTTCAGATCCCGACTCTTATAGAACACTTTAAGCCTATTGCAACAGCTACAGTAGCGACTTCAGCATATGAAGCTTATAATCACAACCTATTACTACAGTCTAAGGATATTATCACGCCTAATACTCCTAAAAATATCACTAAGGCAAAAGAGAAAGTACTAGAGCTCGCTAAAGACTATGTAGCTAGTGTGCCTCGTCATGATGTTACAGTCTTAGGAAGGACAGGCTTATCTGCTTTATACTCTGCAATTAATGAATTCAGACTAGGCTTATACATGTCAGATTATGATGTGGAGATTGCCAAAAAGGTGGCGTATGTAATCTCAGGAGGAGATCTTACAGGTCAGCAAAAGGTAAGCGAACAGTATTTATTAGATATAGAAAGAGAGGCATTTTTAAGCCTTCTAGGAAATCAAAAAACGTTGGATAGAATCCAGCATATTTTAATGCATAACAAACCGTTAAGGAATTAAAGTAATAGGAAGTAGAAAGTATTTAGTACAAAGATTTAGTATCACAAAGACCAGTATGTATAAAGATGCATGATTTTAGAAAATTAGGTGTTTGGAACAAATCTCGAGACTTTGTTAAAATTGTTTTTGAAAGGATAAATACGTTTCCGAAAGAGGAAAGATTTGGACTTGTTAGTCAAATGAAAAGAAGTACTATTTCCATACCCAGTAATATAGCTGAAGGTTGTGGAAGAGGTTCTAATAAGCAGCTTAACTACCATCTTGATGTAGCCTTAGGTTCAGCTTTCGAATTAGAAACTCAAATACTTGTCGCTAGTGATTTAGAGTATCTCAATGCAGATGATCTGAATAGAATACAAGAAATAGAAAAAATGATAATTGGTTTAAAGAAAAGTCTAAAGTAGAAGACCAAAAGAGAGTCTTTCTACTTGATACTAAAAATCTTAATACTAGAATTAAAAACATGGAAGCATACATAATAGCTGGTTATAGATCAGCAGTGGGTAAAGCAAAAAAAGGTGGATTCAAGAACTATCGCTCAGATGATCTGGCCGTAGATGTGATCAAACATCTGATGTCAAAAGTTCCTGAAGTAGATCCCAAGACAGTAGACGACGTCATAGTGGGATGTGCCAATCCTGAAGGTGAGCAGGGCTTACAAGTAGGACGACTCATCTCTGCGAGAGCACTGGGAAAAGAAGTGCCGGGCATCACGATCAATAGATACTGTGCATCTGGTCTAGAAGCTATTTCTATGGCTGTAGGTAAGATAAAAGCTGGATTCGGTCATATCTATGTTGCAGGTGGAGCAGAAAGTATGAGCATGATACCGATGACTGGGTATAAGTTGGCTCCAAGTTATAAAGCCAATGTAGAAAACATAAATTACCATGTGAGTATGGGGCACACTGCAGAGGCTGTAGCAGCGAAGTATGAAGTGACGAGAGAGCAGGCAGATGCCTTTTCTGTACAATCACATGAAAAAGCAGCTGCAGCAATTGATGGTGGTCGATTCAAAGATCAGATCGTTCCTGTAACCGTAGAGAATGTCTTTGTTAAAGATGGGAAAAGAGTAGAGACTAGTCACGTAGTAGATACAGACGAGGGTCTAAGAAGGGGTACAAGTATGGAAGGTCTAGGTAGACTAAGAGCCGTCTTCAAGATGGGTGGAGTAGTCACCGCGGGTAATTCTTCTCAGACTTCTGATGGAGCGGCCTTTACGCTAGTTGTCAGTGAGGAAATGGTCAAGAAACTGAATCTAACTCCACAAGCGAGATTGATTTCTTGTGCTGTAGGTGGTGTAGATCCGTTATATATGGGGATAGGACCTTGTGTGGCTATTCCTAAAGCACTGAGTCAGGCAGGGCTTAAGTTATCAGACATTGAACAGATAGAGCTGAACGAGGCTTTTGCGACTCAGTCCTTGGCGGTAATAAAGGAATCTGGCTTGAACCCCGATATAGTAAACCCTAATGGTGGAGCGATCGCCCTTGGGCACCCACTAGGCTGTACTGGTGCAAAGCTGACTATACAATTACTAAATGAAATGAGACTTCGTAACCAGAAGTACGGTATGGTCACTGCCTGTGTAGGTGGAGGACAAGGTATAGCAGGCATATTCGAAAGACTTAACTAATACAGCATGGAAGCATCTGGATCAATTGCTACTACAACACAACAACGTTACTCTGAAGACCAATTAGCTTTTAGAGAGGCCTATCGTAACTTCATAAATGAAGAGATAGCCCCTCACATGGCTCAATGGAGAAAAGACGGTATCGTCGATAGGTCGGCTTTTAAGAAAGCAGGCGATATGGGTTTCCTTATGATCTGGCCTGATGAAAAATATGGGGGCTTTGGTGATACAGATTTTAAGTACGAGCAGATAATCATAGAAGAGACTGCTAGAGCAGGATGTATCGATTGGTTTAATTCACTACACAGTCGATTGGTAGGGCCATACTTTCAGAAGCTAGGCAATGAAGAGCAGAAGATGCGCTTTTTACCACCAGCAGTAGCAGGTGATAAAGTATTGGCTGTGGCAATGTCTGAGCCAGATGCAGGGAGTGATTTATCTGGAATGCGTACAACTCTTGAAGATAAAGGAGATTATTTCTTACTGAATGGAAATAAGACTTATATCTCTAATGGAATCAATGGGGATTTAATCGTGACGGCAGCCAAAGCTGTACCAGGCGAAGGTAGACATGCGATGACCTTATGTGTCGTAGAGTCTGGCATGGAAGGATTCAGTAGAGGAAAGAATCTTGAAAAAATAGGACTGAAAGCTCAAGATACCGCTGAGCTATTTTTTGATAACGTCAAAATTCCTAAAGAAAACATCCTAGGAGAACCTGGCAAAGGGTTTAGTTACTTGATGACTGGTCTGGCTGAAGAAAGACTTATCGTCGCTTGTCAGTCTGCAGCCTGTGCGAGACATGCTTTTAATATTACTCGAGAGTTTGTCATGGAACGTAAGGCTTTTGGCAAGAGTATCTCTGACTTTCAAAATACGCAATTCAAGATGGCCGAAATGGATGCGGAGTTAGATATGCTAGAGGCTTACATAGATCAATGTGTAGACCTGAATAACCTCGGAACTCTTACCGCTAACGCAGGAGCCAAAGTAAAGCTATTGGCTACAGAACTAGAAGGCCGTATGGTAGATCTAGGTGTGCAGCTCCATGGTGGTGCAGGCTATATGTCTGAGTATGAAATTAGTAGAATGTTTGCCGATGCCAGAGTCTCTCGAATCTATGCCGGCAGCTCGGAGATTATGAAACTAATTATTGGAAGAGAGATCTTTAGTGATAAGTATAAGAGTCGTCTAGACTAATCTGCTATATCTTCTTCGTCTAAGAATAAATCCTTTAGGTCTAGATCGCTTTGCTTTTTCTTAGCCTCCTGAATCATTGGTTTCTCTTTGAGTTCATCTAGCTCTTCTTCGATAGATTTAGAATCTGGATACGTGGGTTTGCGATCAAAGTGACGTAAGTCCTCTTTATCTAGCATTATTTCTTCTTCGCTAAGGTCGAATGCTTTTTCTTCTGGAGATGGTCTGCCCAGCTCTTTGTTGAGATCTTTGTATTCGACATATTCCCCTCTATCTTCTCTTTGTCTTCCTCTGTCACTTCTTCTGTTATCTACGCTATCTCTATTACTTCTGTGGTCAGGTCTATCTCTATTGCTGTTTCTGTTTCTAGGGATTTGTCTATCAGGATATTGTGTAGGCTGCTGACGAGCTTTATTCCTTTGCATTTTTTGTATCTGTCTGAATATCATCGGACCGAACATGATCAATATTCTCATTAATCCTCTCATAGTACTTTTTTCTTTTGACTTTGAATTTTATAAGATGTCACCATGATGAAGGCTTAATAAGCCCCAAAATATCTTCTAAGAAACCACTCTATGGCAAGTAGAAAAATCAATATTCCCAATAACCATCGAAGGTTGAGAATAGGAATGGTCTCTGCTTTCTGGTACAGAATCGGCTTTATATTCTCATTGTTGACCAGTTTGTCAGCAAGCAGATTGATCTCGGAAGGGTAGACAACCGACCCTCCAAATCTCTGCGATAGATCATAGAGTAGATCATGCCTAGCTGTTAGATCATATTGTTCTTTTATTATAGATTGTACGGAGAACTTGCCATCAGCGGACAGGTTTTTACCATTGTAATTGGTTGTGCCCTTAAAGCGATAATTACCCTCTGGGAATCGTCCAGCATCTATGTAGTAATAGTTATTCGTCTTAGAAAAGGTGTAGTCGAAGCTCTCACCGTCCGCATTGGTGATCTGTAGTTTTGCTTCGGGAGTATTTATCTGCTCATAACTTTCGTTATACAATTGAGCATCGAAAGTGATGGTCTCATTCTCCTTAAAAGTGTTTTTAGACACATAGGTTCTAAATTGACGTTTGTCATTTTTCTGAGAGATGTACTGAATAGTTTTCATGACTACATTGCTAGAATGCTTGTACTCTTTATATTCTTGATACTCAAAAAGTCTCCATCTCCATATACCTTCACCCGCTAGTACTGCTTGCTTATGATTGTTTAGATCAGAGTAGCCCAGAAGAGGATACTTGGTTGCTACATTGCCCACTTTTTGGTTCAATAAAATTTTCGCTGTGCTACTTGTCTTGTACTCACCGAACATTACTTTGAGAGGAACATACTGTTTTATTTCAGGGCCTAGAGATTCATCCATTGTGAATAGGTCAAAGTTCTCCGCCATTAGAGGTGTGACCTCATTAAGACTATTATTGCCACCATTTATTGTCAGTACCTCTTGAGCAGCATTGAAGGCATTGGTATTAGTTGCAGCACCACTGATGTAGAAGACAGGTTTTTTTATTCTATTGATCTCTTCTATAACACCACTAATTCCATGTCTCGCACTAGGAAGGTTATGTAGGATGACTACATCATAAGGACGTATGAGCGGCAGCTCTTCCTTGGCATACTTTATATCTAGTTCATAATTCTTATTGGCTTTGATCATGCTCTTTAGTGCCTTGATGTCAGGATGTGGCGCATGGGCTAGTAACAAGATTTTCTGTCTAGCGTCTAGTACTTCTAGGTAGATGTTTCTGCTGTTATTGACTTTGCTGACTTCGTTATTGATGCCATTCAGAGACAGAATGTATTTTACATTCCCAATTTGATCGGCTTCCAGTTCAAATTGGAAAGTTTCGAAGTAGTTCTCTTTGTCTATGCTAATAGGCTTCGAGTCTACTTTTATACGCTTACCTCCGACTTCCTTAGATAGAGTGATTTTACTTTTATTCCCCTTCGCATTGAATGCTTGTATATCAGCTTCAATTAGAAATTTATCATTGAGATAGACGATCCTGTTGTGTAGGACATTTTTGATCAATAAGTCTCTTCTTATAGTTGTGTCACCGAGAGCAATAGAGTAGATAGGAACAGAGAACTCTAAGTCAGCATAGAGTGGATTCTTTCCTTCATTGAATATGCCATCTGTGGCTAGAACTATAGCTCCAAGGTTCTGATCTTCAAAAGTCTCCGAAACATATTCTAGTGGAGTAGAGATATTGGTTGATTGAGGTGCTACAGTGTCCCTCTGATTAGCCGCAAGATTTTCGCCGAATGCTAAGTTGACAACCTCAAATTTTTCTGCTAACTGAGTTTGGATTTGTTCTAGACCGGAACCTAATTGTTCTAGCGCAGTTGCATCTGTAGCAGCTTGAATAGAACTACTTTCATCCTTTAGTATGACTAGCAATGGTTTCTGCTCGTCCTGTATAAATCGCTTAAGTAGAGGAGCTAATAAGAGAAATAAAATACCCAGGATGCTTAGAAATCTTAAGATGCCTAAGACCTTAGGCAACCAAGATTTATTCTCCTTTATACGTCGATCTCTGAAATATAATCCAAGGGCAAAGACTATGGCGGTCAATGCAATGAATATCAGGTAGTAATTAGGATATGATAGTTGTAATTGCTCCAAGTCTCTGTACTAAACTATTCTAGTAAAAATAAATATTAAAAATACTGCTAATGTATGATAATCTGACTCTTAATAAGCTAAAGTGTTAATTATCTACTAAGCGTTTTGAATTTAAAACTGCAGACTACTGTTGTTCGTTATGATTATGTGCTAATTTCACACTATAATTTATACGAGAAATGAAACGACTGGTTACCTTTTTTAGTTGCATATTATTGAGTTTTTGTCTTCAAGCCTCCTATATCTTGCTGCCTATGTCACATGAAGGGCAGAAAGATCACCTTAAAGCTTATGGTATAGCATACTGGGTAATAGACTTAGGAAAAGAAGCCTATTGGCTGCTTAACTATGAAGGTGGAAGTTTTGCTTTTGAATATCAAGAGGTTTTTGAAAAGGAATGCAAGACCAGAGGGGTAAGTTATAAGGTCATTTCTAATGCACAGTTTGGACAGATCAGACAGGACATCGCTAATCCTGAGAAGAACATGGAAACGATAAAGCTAGAGCAGGCGCCTAAAATCGCCGTCTATACTCCAGACTTTAATGCTAAGGGAGAGAAGATTCAACCCTGGGATGATGCTGTAACTCTAGTACTGACTTATGCTGAGATACCTTATGAAACAGTCTATGATAGAGATGTACTAGATGACAAGCTCGCACAATATGACTGGCTGCATCTACATCATGAAGACTTTACGGGGCAATATGGAAAGTTCTACTACTCACAAGGCAATAAGCCCTGGTACAAAGCCAACCAACAGAAGATGGAAGCTATGGCCACTGAGCTAGGATACAAAAAAGTCTCTCAGCTCAAACTAGATGTCGTCAAACGAATAAGAGAATATGTAAGTGGTGGCGGCTTTATGTTTGCTATGTGCTCTGCTACAGATACCTATGATATCGCTCTTGCCTGCCAGGGTCATGATATCTGTGCAGATATGTATGATGGAGATGGTACCGACTCTGACTTGGATAGTAAGCTAGATTTTTCTCAGACTTTTGCCTTTAAAGATTGGCAGCTGGTGAAGAATCCATTAGAATATGAGTTTTCTACTATAGATCATAGAAAGAGAAAGGTAACACCTACTAATGATTACTTCACCTTATTTGATTTTTCAGCCAAGTGGGACCCCGTACCATCTATGCTGACACAAAATCATACAACGACAATTAAAGCTTTCATGGGCCAGACTACTGCTTACTCTAAAGACCTCATAAAGTCAGATGTCCTAGTCATGGGTGAAAACAATGCGATCAATGAAGCAAGATATATTCATGGCTCTCATGGCTTTGGTACGTGGACTTTCTACGGAGGACATGACCCTGAAGATTATCGTCACTATGTAGGTGATCCTGAGACAGATCTGAATCTCCATCCTAATTCTCCTGGATATAGATTGATCTTGAATAATATATTGTTCCCGGCAGCAGAAAAGAAGAAGAGGAAGACTTAGTAAGATTTTAGTGTGGCTATTCTTGTAGCCAACTAAAATTACCTCCGTATAAATAGGTGAATGCAATAGCTACAATCGCTGGCGCAAGTGCTGAAACCAACATCCATCTGAAGTAAGCTTTTGGAACTTTGGACTTCTGTACGAGTTCCACCAGATAGGCAAAGACTAATAAACCTCCTATAACAAAAGACATTATCATACAGAGCAGTAAGCCGATGTACTCACTGACCAGCCATATGAGTGCATAGAAAATAAGTTGTACTATAAATCCTTCTTTGTAATAATCCGCCAATTGTAATTACACTTTCTTAAACGAAAGATAGCAAATATCCTAGGACAGCTCCTCCGAGAATTATGTACAGTGTATTGATGCCTTTGAAGTAGAAGTATACAAAGAAACTTAATGCACAGATAAGCCCTGTACGCCAATCAATCAAGATGCTTTGTCCCATCTTGACACAGACGACAAGCATCACAGCAACGGCAGCGACATTTACAGCTTCTAAGAATCTCTTTAAGATCTTGTTCTTACGCATTTTATGGACATAGTTATTTAGTATCCATACATAAAAAAAAGAGGGTAGAAAGATACCGATACTCGCTAGTGCTGCGCCTCCAAAACCTCCCACCTTATAGCCTATAAAGGTCGCTGTTGATAGAACGGGCCCTGGAGTCATCTGACCTACCGCAATAGCCTCTACTAGGTCATCATGTGATAACCACCCTAGACCATCTATAAGCTCCCCATCTAAGTAGGCAAATAACACATAGCCACTACCGAATAAGACAGATCCTACCTTCAAGAATATGAGGAACAATTTGAGATGCGTATAATTTATAGGGGCAAGAAAGAATAGTGGGAGTAAGTGCATACTCACTACACTTCTGTTTTTATAGACCAAGCTTACCAGCAACATTAAGACACCAGCGCCGAGAATACATAAGATTTCATTTATCCCAAAGAAGGCTGCTACAATGACAAGTCCTGCCAGTACATAATGAATAGACTCTTTTATAGCCTTCTTACCCAGTTTATATACTGCACCAATGATGAAGGATATGACAGCAGCCTTTATTCCATTGATTATGGGCTCTGTCCATGCTAACTCACTAATCTTATCAAAGAATACTGCAACTGCTAGTGTCAGGAGAACAGCTGGAATAATGAATGACATACCGCCCACAAATAAGCCCTTGACCCCAGCTCTGTGATAGCCACAGTGCATCGTCATTTCTGTGGAGTTAGGACCAGGGATCAAGTTAGTCGCTCCCATATAATCTAGGAACTCCTCTGAGCTTAGCCATTTTTTCTTTTCTACGAGATCATCCTGCATCATAGCGACATGAGCAGCCGGTCCTCCAAAAGCTACGAAACCGAGCCTAGAAAAATATTTGAATACTTCTTTAACCTTATTCTCCATAGTGCTAAACAATTAGAATATAGTACCTTAAAAGCTATCAGTCTAAAAGCCATGACCCATCAACCTCAAGCCCTAATCCCAAGACCAATTTATATCTCCCCAGCTACAGACTCATTTATGTTGACAATATGATCACCGATTCTCTCCAATGACGAAAACAAATTAGTGAAAATCATAGCTGCATTGACATCGTAGTTAGTGTCTCCAAGATTCTCTTGATTGTACTTTCGCATACTATTTCTCTGGACATTTGTTTCTTCTTCCAGATCATAGCATTTACTCAATGTTGCAGAATCATAAGAATCTAAGTTGAGGTTGTGATTCATTTCATCAAAGGATCTCTCTACAATAGCAAAGAGGTCATTCAGTTGATTTCTCTGCTCAGGAATAAAGTAGATTTTTCTATTGATTTTGTTTTCTACAGACTTAGCAAATTGATAGAAAATATCACCTATGCGTTCCATATCATTACAGATGTTGAAGAAGCTTCTTAGCCTGATGCTTGTCTTATGCGTCATCTCCTTATCCGAGAGATTAGTGATATATTCTGTTATTTCTTTTTCAAATTTATCCGTGATGTCTTCATACTTTTTCAACTTAGAGATAAGAGCTAACTTTTCTTTCTCATCGGAGCTGTTAAGTAGCTCCTTGCTGAAGCCTAGCATTCTAGTGGTGATCTCTCCATAACGGGCTACTTCTTTTTGTAGCTCCACAGTCGCTAATTCAGGTGTTCTATTAGCTGCATTGATGAACTTTAAAGTATCGATACTTTCATCACCAGTTTTATCCTTTACAGTCTTGATAGACATTTTTATAAGCCATGGCACGAAACCTATAAGCAAGGCCACATTCAGAATATTGAAAGTAGTATGGAAAGCCGCAAGAATGTAAGTATTCATGGTATTCGTTTGATCCAGATCACCAGTCTTGATCTTTGCATTACTCTCAAATATTCCTGTGAAATTCTCCACGAAAGAAGTCAAAAATTCTATAACCCACGGAAGAAGTAAGACCATCCAGAATACACCTATTATATTAAATAGAGAATGTATACGAGCAGATCTTTTAGATGATGTGTTACCGATTATGGAGGCTAGCTCTGCCGTTATTGTCGTACCTATGTTTTCTCCTAGAACCATCGCGGCAGCAACTTCTAGAGGCAACCATCCAGCATAGACTAGAGTCAAAGTAATGGCCATAGCAGCACTTGAAGACTGGACTATAACAGTAACTAGTGCACCTACCATCACAAATAGAATTCTAGAAAAAATACCGTAACTAGCCCAACTTTCTACAAAGGCTAATGCTTCTCCACCTAGATCTGGTACAGAATTCTTCAGGTAAGAAAGACCTAAGAATAGTATAGCGAACCCAATCAAAAATTCTCCCCAGTACTTTCTCTTACCCACTTTAGAGAACATAAGGGGCACCCCTAAAGCGAATAGCGGTATAGAATAAGCACTAAGCTTTACTTTGAATCCAAGAATAGCAATGATCCATCCAGTAACTGTGGTACCAATATTAGCTCCCATCATGACACCTGCAGATTCCACTAGTGATAGTAATCCTGCATTTACAAAAGAAACTGTCATAACTGTAGTTGCAGAAGAAGACTGCACTAAAGCTGTAATGAGGAATCCTGTAAAGACACCTAAGAATCTATTCTTAGTCATGCTTCTGAGGATATTTCGCATTTGTGACCCTGCAGCTCTTTGGATACCCTCACTCATCATTTTCATACCGAAAATGAAAAAGGCCAATGAACCTGCGATATTTATAAAAGTACCAAAGCCAAAAGAATCACCATCACCTGCAAAAGCAAAGGTTGGTGCAAGTAGAAAAGTAACAATGATGAAAAGAATTGATTTTTGCATTTTGATCGCTTGTTAGTTTAGTTATGATTGGTTTAGAAGTGTATATCTACTTGTGTTCTCCACATCGCTGTATTCTGTCTATCTGCTCTATCTATTAGTGAGAAGTCCGTTTGAATCTTCAATTTATGACCAACAAAGAACTTGTTTAGTCCGAAAGTATAATGTTTTTCATCTGTAGCAGTATCTGCTTTTACATCAGTATACCTCACCGCCAATTCTATGTTATTCTTGAACATATAGCCTGTTGCAATATTGTAGGCCGATCCAGTATAGTAGGTTCCTATGATTGAATCGTCTATATCTATGACATTAGGTCCTCCATCTGCAGCCTTATCAGCGTATTCAAACATAACGGATAGACCCTGATATTTGAACATTAAATCAGCAAAGAAGGTGCTTAGATTCTTTCCTGTAATTTCTCCAGCACTATTGTAGATGAAGTCACCTTTCTGACCTCTTTCTCTTCCCGCCTTTCTATTGTCATCGTAGGTGAAGCCAACTGCAAGCTTTGGAGTACTTTCTCTTTTAATAGCGGAGTTTACATAATCACCTTTGGATTGGAAACTACCAAAAGGCAAGAATTCTAATCTATAGGTATACCCAAATCCACCATTGTATCCAGTCAAATGATTCTTACCTTCTCCTGAAGCAATAGAGGCACTTTCTTTTACTATGAAATTATCTCCCAGAGTATGTTTGTGGCTAAGTTGTATAAACACATCACGATCTATTGTAAATCTAGAGTTCAATCGAGATCGATCTACAAATTGTAGATTACCAGAAGAGATTACCCGTTCTCTGTTACCAGCGAGCTTCCCTTGACCGAATCTTACCGAGAATCCTTTATAGAAATTGTAGGTAACATGAGCATCTAGGATCGTATTAGCGGCATTACCAAATTCACTTTTGTTTCCACCTCCACCGTTGTCTCTATTAGAAAGAGAGAGCTCTAGTTTATATTGCAGTTTAGGTGTAAATGCCCATCCATCGAATTTTAGTCTTGATCTTCTCACAAAAGCATTGACATCATTAGCCGCTGTGTATGATTCTGCTTCATCTGCTAAGTCCCAGTCGGCAACTATGAGATTTTGAAACCTAAAACCAAGCTTGAGATAAAATGAGGAGTCTACACCATTGAATCTGAGGCCTTTACCAAATTTTGCTGGTACAAATTGGCCAGAAAGAGGAGTGCTAATTATGAGAAAAAGGAGTACAGAGATTGTACACAAAAAGTGCTTTATCATTTGGACAATTGATTGATTATTAAAAACGGAGGTGAAAGTAGTAATCCATTGTTAACTCAATGTTATGCTTTCCAACTAATAAGAAGGCCAAGAATGGCTTCAATTCAATTGTCCAGAAAAAATCTATTCCATCCTTGGCTTGACTCAAAGCTAACATCTGTTTGTTACCTGAATATTAAGCCTATGATAATTAATTGTATTTGGATGGAAAATAGAGGTCAAGTCTTCCAATATTAACCGCATGTTAATCCTGTAGATTTTTCTTAATGTTCATTTAACGTAGGCATCATTTTAAGATTAGATGTGGCCAATACTTTTGCATTGTAAATAAAAAATGAAAATGAGAACTTATCTAAAACTCACACTAGCTTTTCTAATTGCATTAATACAAGTATCCTGTTCGGATGAATTATGTGATAATACTTGTCCTACTGGATTTATACAAGACATTAATTGTGACTGTGTTCAGACAGAACCTTGTGCAGGCTTGACATGTGCTGAAGGTGAAATCCTTACAGCAGACTGTGATTGTATAACAGATCCTAATGTCAACTCTGAATTTCCTCAAGTAGTAAAATCAGGATTTACCTCAGCTGGAGAAGTATGGACTAAGGATAATATCTATGTACTGAATGGCAAGGTCGTAGTAGATGCGGGTAATACACTTACGATAGAAGCAGGTACAGTAATAAAGGCAGAGAATGCAACAGGCTCATTGGCCTCAGCATTAATAGTAGCACAAGGAGCCGCAATAATGGCTAATGGTACAGCAGATGAGCCTATAATATTTACTTCAGTTAAGGATGAGATAGAGCCGGGAATGATCGTCAGCCCTAATCTTACAGAAGCAGATAATCAATTGTGGGGTGGAGTTGTCATCTTAGGAAAGGCACCTATATCAGCCGCAGATGGTGATAATGTCGCACAAATCGAAGGTATCCCAGCCGATGATACTTTTGGGAGATATGGTGGAGATGATCCTGCAGATAACTCAGGAGTCATCAAGTATATATCTGTAAGACATGGAGGTATCGTGATAGGAGGAGACAATGAGCTGAATGGTATCACTTTCGGTGGTGTAGGTAATGGCACCGTCGTAGAGAATATAGAAGTAGTAGCTAATCTAGATGACGGGATAGAGTGGTTCGGTGGTACGGTGAACTGTACTAACGTATGCGTAGCATATGGAGAAGATGACGGTCTGGATATCGATCAGAACTATGCAGGCACTATTACTAATGCCATCGTTATTACTTCTGGAGCTACCGCTGGAGATAACGCTATAGAGATAGATGGACCAGAGGGTTCTCTTACAGATGGCTTTTTTACTATACAAGATATTACTCTAATAGATAAAGATGGGGAGACGGATACCGCAGCGGACTTAAAGTCAAAAACTCAAGGTGTCATCAGAAATGCTTCATGGAGAGGTTTTGGAGACAACATAAAGATTCGTCATTCATGTGATGCTTCTGATTGCTCCACTGAGAAGTCCGATTCCTATACTAATTACATTGCTGGGAACCTAAGCATAGAAGCTTCAGAATGGGTGGGCAATAGAAATTTCTCTGACTGGACTACTGTCTATGGAGATAGAGATTGTGACGGCGATGAGCCTTGCATGATTAGTAATGATCAGCAGGTAGCCATAGAGAATCTTTTGTCTTCATCGGGTAATATAGTGGTAGATTCTCCAACAAGAGGAGCAGACCCAGCGCCATTCTTAGGATGGTCATGGATCTCAGCAACTAATAATTTATAAGACTTAATACATTCAAACACAATTTAGATTAATGGAAAAATTGCAAGTTTTTTTAATCTGTATTTTCTCTCTTGTTTCTTCACTGATTATTGCTCAGACAGGGACAATATCAGGAACAATGACAGATGAATCAGGAATGACAGTTCCTTTTGCCAATGTCATCATTCAAGAAACTGGAGAAGGCTTTTCGACAGAACTGGATGGGACATACAGCCATGAGGTTGCTGTAGGAACATATACAATCACGGCTTCTTATATAGGCTATGCTGATCTTGTCATAGAGGCAGTAGAAGTACTCGCAGGTCAGGTTACAGAACTAGACCTCGTATTGAAAGAAGAAGGAGAGGTAATAGACGAAATCGTAGTTACTGCTAAGGCCATTAGAAATACGGAAGCAGCTCTTATGACTATACAGAAGAGAGCTCCAGGGCTCTTAGATGGTGTCTCATCTCAGGCTATCAAAAAATCTGGAGACGGTGATGTGGGATCTGCAATCAAGAGAGTAACTGGAGTATCTGTACAGAGCGGAAAGCATGTAGTGGTTAGAGGACTGGGTGATAGATATTCTAGAACAATACTTAACGGAATGGATATACCTGGCTTGGATCCAGATAAGAACTCAGTTCAGTTGGATCTTTTTCCTACTAATATTGTAGACAATCTTCTTGTTTTCAAATCTTTTACGCCGAACCTTTCTGGGGATTTTGTAGGGGGTATGGTAGATATAGTAACTAAAGACTTTCCTGATGAGAAGACTTTTACAGCTTCACTTGGAATCGGCTATAATCCTTCTATGCATTTGAATAGCAATTTCTTAACCTATAAAGGAGGGGCTACAGATCTCTTAGGTTTTGATGATGGGAGCAGGGCACTGAAGATTGATTCTGATCCGGATTTTGTAATACCTTCTAGAACAGATAACAATGTAGAACTTACCCAATTGACATCGAGCTTTTCTAATACGATGTCTACCATGCGAAAGCAAAATGGCGTGAATAGCAACATAGCTCTATCATACGGAGATCAAGTAAAGCTCAATAAATTTGACTTTGGCTATACAGTGGGTGCGAGCTATAGAGCAGAGACAGAGTACTTTGATAACTTAGAATTTGGTGAGTATAGAAAGAACGAAGACAGAACTATTTTCGGATTAGCAGCTGATAAGTCAGATGTCGGTGAGTTAGGAATCTCAAGTGTTATCTGGAATACGGTCTTAGGTATGGCGATCAAAAATGATAATCATAAAATCTCCCTCATGGGTATGCGTATACAAAATGGAGAGAGTCGAGCTGCCATGATTTCTAGCACAAGAAAGAATACGAATCAATCTCTAGTAGCATTGAATAACCTTGAGTACTCAGAAAGAGCTGTCAATAATTTCTTGATTGCGGGTAGTCATACTAATAATAATGACAAGCTAAAAATCGATTGGAAGTTCAGTCCGACAATCTCTAAGATGACCGAGCCTGACATCAGATTGACACCATATGAAATTCATGATGAGACTTTCGAGTATGAGATTAATGCGAGTACTGCAGGAGTACCGACAAGAACATGGAGATATCTAGATGAGAACAATTACTCTGGAAAGATCGATGCGGCTTATTCATTTACTTCAGAAGCAGAGAAAGAACATAAACTTAGCTTTGGACTAGCCAATGTGTTGAGAGAAAGGGATTTCTTTATTCAAGACTATAACTTCTTCTTTCATCGAGCGGCCACAGTAGACTTGACAGGTAACCCTGACGAGATTTTCTATGCAGATAATTATTGGACACCAGCAACAAAAAAAGGAACCTACGTCAATGGTGCTTATGAGCCGTCTAAAACCTATCAGGCTAAGCAAAATATCGCAGCTGCCTACGCTATGCATGATTTTCCTATCTCTAACTCTCTTAAGGCTATCTACGGTCTGAGAGTAGAAAAAGCTCAGAACTGGTACTCAGGAAGAAAGCAAGTGATCATAGACCCTCAGACAGATTTTTATGATAATAGGTTAGTTCTTGATGAGCTAGATTTCTTACCGAGTTTAAGTTTAGTGCAGTCACTAGCTAATGATGACACAGGAAGAACGATGAATCTTAGATTTAGTGCTAGTAGAACGCTAGCAAGACCAACATTCAAAGAGAAGTCAATCGCTCAAATCGATGATAGAATCTCGGGAAGAACCTTCATCGGGAACATTGATCTCAATGATACTAAAATCATCAATACTGACTTAAGATGGGAGTACTTCTTACCAAGTAACCAAATGTTTTCTGTCAGTACTTTCTTTAAGTTTTTTGATAACCCGATAGAGCTTACAGCCTTTGACGCTACCTCGCCTAATACTTTTACACCACGTAATGCAGAGTCAGCTACTGTAGCTGGTCTGGAACTGGAGTTCAGAAGAAATCTCAACTTGCTACCAGAGAATGCAGGCAGACTAGCTCTTAATGTGAATACTACTTTCGTAAAGAGTAGAGTGACTAAAAACCAACAAGAGCTAGATGGCTTTATGTCCACGGCAAGAGATGGAGAGCTTACAAGCACAACTAGAGATCTAGTAGATCAGTCTCCTTATGTAATCAATGCAGGCCTTAACTATGCAAAATTAGAAGCTGGTCTAGAGGCTAATCTTTCTTACAACGTACAAGGAAAGACATTAAAGATTGCAGGCTTTGGTAGACCAGATGTCTACAGTAATAGCTTCCACAGCTTAGACCTTAGAGTATCTAAGAGCTTAGGTGCCGATAATATAACTAGAATCACTTTCGGAGCTAGAAATTTACTGGGATCAGTAAACAAGAAATTTTATCAAGGATATGAATCTGATGACGAAGCCATATTTGAGCTTTTCGATAGAGGAAGAGCATTCTCATTTGGATTGAGTTATAGATTCATCTAATATCCAAAAGATTATAAGACGCAATTTTTCCATTCCTCAGGAATGAATTAGAGCCTGCTAGTATTCCTAGCAGGCTTTTTTATACTCATATGTTACTGTGTAGCCAGCCTCTAGGTTAACAGAAAATAAGGCCAATGTTAACTGAATGTTACCAAATCCTTGGATTCAAGGCCTAATAGGTTTATTTTTAGAGTATATCTATCGATAAAACCTTAGTTTTTGACCTCTTTATCACACAATATTACTTTCTTTCTCAGCTTGATAATTGCATTTTTATGCAATACAGTGAGTGCAAAAGATGTAGATGCAGTCTATAGCATTCCATTTACAAACCAATCTGGTCTTATTGTGATAGAAGGCTCATGCAATGGCGAATCGGGCTATTTTATTTTTGATAGCGGAGCAGATGCCGTAATACTGAATAGCGATATATACAACACTGACACTTTATCTGCTGCTTCAACTACTGAGTTCCAGACACTTTCAGGTAAAATAAATGCTCTTTCTACTACGGTTTCAGCATTAAATATAGGAGGCTATGTCTTTGAAAACGAACCTGCTTATCTGAGCTCCCTTGAACATCTCAATGGCTTAGCTCAAGGGAATCTTTTAGGCATTATAGGCGCTTCCTTCTTTACGAGTGAGATTATCCATATTGACAACCTCAACAAAGTAATACAGTTATACAGCAGAGATTCAAAAAGTCGATTTACTGCAGGCAAAAGAACAATAACTACTAACATAGAAATCAAAGATGATTTGATCTATGTGCCTTTAAAAATAGGTGAGGAAGAACATCTCTTTATGCTCGATACGGGTGCCTCTGTCAGTATGTTAGATTCTAGATTCCATGCTAAATATTCTGAGTCTTTTGAGCTAGCATCACATTCATTTGAATATGTGACAGCAGATGTAGAAAAGATGGACTCAGAGATATATCAAGCCCCAGATGTTCTTATCTCTAATCTGAGAGTCAAAGAATTCCAGTTTGGCATTGCAAGCTTTACAGCCTTAGCCGATAAAACTCCTGTAAATTTTGCCGGCATTCTGAGTATAGAACAATTGCCCGTAAGTGAATTGCTTTTGGATATTGAGTCTCAGATGCTCTATCTAATTTTGTAATCTTTCATTCAGAAGATTATTCTCATTTTTGCGTCTAGCCAGCTATTAAGCATATTACCCATTTAGGTATATTGGCGAGTATATAGACTAGCTTCATACGATTTTCACTTATAAATTTGTGTTTCTAGTTTTTACTATCCACCTATTTTTCGACCTAAGAATCTATCAATGACAAACAAGTTTGGATTTAACTTTTCGCATTTCAAAGGAGATCTTTTTGGTGGCATTACCGCAGGTATCGTTGCCTTGCCTCTTGCCTTAGCCTTTGGTGTCAGTTCAGGTTTAGGACCGAGTGCAGGTCTCTATGGTGCAATTTTCATAAGTTTTTTTGCCGCCTTATTTGGTGGCACTAATACTCAGATATCTGGCCCTACAGCGCCTATGACAGCTGTAAGTATGGTAGTGATAGCAGGAATTGTTGCGGCCTTTGATGGTGAAGTAAGCAAAGCCTTACCAGCTATACTGACCGTTTTCTTATTGGCTGGCCTGATGCAGATAGTTCTTGGAATAATAGGACTGGGCAAGTACATAAAATATATACCATACCCTGTTGTCTCTGGTTTTATGACAGCTATAGGGGTCATAATAGTAGTGACTCAGATATTACCTTCCATAGGCTATTATCCCAAAGAAGATGCAGAATTTGTGGACCGATTTAAACCCTTCGCAGAGGAAATTATATTGGAAAATATTCTAAAAGAAGAGGCAGGCGAAGGAATACTAGTCTTGGAAGATTTCAAAGAGACAATAGCAAGAGCAGGTGAGATCACTCAAGCTCAAATCCTTAAAGAGTCAAAAACCCTAGCGGGAAATGATGCCTCTGGTGTCATTGGGTCTTTGAAAGTTATGCCTAGGGCTTTTAAAAATATCAATTGGTTAGAATTAATACTCGCATTATGTACCATCGTTATCATTTTTGGATTTAAGAAGATAACAACTTCTATACCTAGCACCTTGGTCGCATTATTTGTAATGTCTGGGGCTGCCATTTTGCTTGGTTTGGATTATAGACCTATAGAGGAGATACCTAGTGGAATGCCTCTACCTAACTTGGCTATTTTAACTGAATTTAGTTTCTCTAGCGTCTCTCCATTTATATTCACTGCCTTGACTTTAGCCTTGTTAGGAGCTATAGATTCTTTATTGACATCTGTAGTGGCAGATAATATGACCAAGACAAGACACGAACCTAATCAGGA
>CAKZVK010000089.1 GCA_937921825.1 uncultured Saprospiraceae bacterium | reverse complement strand
TGGCTCATTGCGAGAACGAAGATACCTCTGTTCCGCTCCGCTACAATCGGCATGAAAAGGTGTTTTTCATTTCGACTACAACGGAGAATTAGACATGAAAAAAAGTACTACTTAATAAAATGCTTTAGCATTATGATCTCTTTATTCTTCAGCTTTCTGCTCCAGCCTCTGGGTAAGTCTTTTTTAGTCAAGCCTGCAAAGTAGACTCGATCTAATGCCTCTACCGTATAATTAAGATGTTCGAATATTCTTCTGATGATTCTATTCTTACCACTATGTAACTGAATGCCAATATGATTAGGCGGTAGCTCCTGTATATATGTAACCACATCCACGACTGCTTTTCCATCTTCGAGCATGACCCCTTTATCGATCTTTTCTAGGTCCTTTTCTGACAAGGGTCTATCCAGTACTACCTGATAGATTTTCTTTACAGAGCTAGAGGGATGTGACAACTTATAAGCAAGGTCTCCATCATTGGTCATAAGTAATAGACCTGTTGTATTTCTATCTAATCTTCCTACGGGATTTATTTTTACTTTCACTTTGTTTTGCACGATATCCCAGACAGTCTTTCGGCCTCTTTCATCATGCATGGTCGTGATGACGTTCTTTGGTTTATTGAGTAAGAGATAAACTTTGTTTTTTACTACCCTGAGTCTCTTGCCTTGATAGACTACCTCATCTTCTTCGGTTACTTCTATCGCTGGATTCTTCTCCACTTTTCCATTGACTGAGATCTGTCCTTCTTTGACCAATTCGCCTGCACGACGCCTTGAGCATACTCCCGCATGAGCAATATATTTATTGAGTCTCATTTTCATAGTGTAAAGGTACGGATTTTAAGGTTTAGGGTTGGGTATAGTGGGTTTTGTGGGGGTAATGGGTTTATAGGGACAATGGGTTAAAGGTCTAGGGTCTAAGGCTTCAGTTCATTAAAACTTTTAGATATCGACCTTGTGGAGATTTCTTTTGAGTATTCAGGAGAGGTTCAGACATATCTAAGAAGAGAAACAGAATTAAAAAAGGAGGCTGATTCATTTGCTTTGTATCAACCTCCTTTAAAATAAATTTAAACTAATCTGTATCAGTTACACAAATTAAAAATAAGCTCTCTGTCTTTTCGTCCAAAAAAATAAAAGTATAGTCCCATGCGACACCATAATACCATCCAGCCCATTTTGAGTAACTTACAAAAGTCTTACATCTCGTCCATTCGAATGGTATAAAGTTGTCTAAGAAATCACAAACCAACCCAAGAATACTTTTTATTTCAGAGTTGTTTTGATAAGAATATGCACCTCCATAATAGACTACACTACATATCTTTCCAAAACCGTCAAGAGGATTAAGTTCTACTAGGGATAAATCCTCCACTAAGGAACTATGCTTAAGTTCCTTAGTGGCATTTTTGAATTCTTCCGTCTGAAATAAATTTTTTATAAACTCATTACTATCTCTAATTTGCTTTAGTTCAAGCTCTAAACTAAGTTCAATTTTATACGCCAGAACACCTCCATTAGCATGAGATTTTTCAATAGTATCAAAAAAGATATTATTTGAATTCTTGTTTATGTTCTCTGTACTCTTAATCATCTTTGATTTTTTTAAATGATCTAAGAAAATTTCGTAATAGTTTTCTCTGTCATTATCTTCCAATGCAAAAAAGAAGTAATAACTGTCTAGAGCTTTAGGCTTTTCTAATCCTTTGAGATTAATAATCAAATCTTCGTGTAAGCACCCATCGCCCTTTTCGAAGTGTAAACTTAGGGTCATACTCATAGATTTGGATTAAAGATTTCATTTAGTCCTAAAAATAACTCATGGCAGCATGGGTCATGGATTATCATTATTCAGTTTAGATTGTATGTCGCATATAAACGCTAAACACTTTGTTTGTTAACATCTTTTCTAAATCATATTGCCCTAATTTAACTAAAGGGCTTTATACACCTCTTTGTCGTTTTATTTCTGCTTCTATAGCCGGATTCTTTTCTGTCTTCCCAATCCACCTCTATCTTACCAGACTTAACCAGATCGCCAGCCTTTCTTCGAGAGCAGACACATGCATGTGGAATGAACTTGTTGAGTCGCATTTTCATGAGGGCGAAGTATGTTCATAAGGCATAAAAAAGAAAGCATGAACTGTTTTCATGCTTCCCTTTAAATCATCATTTATCCAGATGATTTGTTTCTGTTCGGACTTTTAGTATCCTTTAAAAAATCTTCATTTAATCAGTGTCACGTATTAAAATCACATGAAGTAAACTTTTCTCATTATCAAATATCAAAAATGAATCTGAAAGATAATCAACATAAAACCATGAGTTCCAAGCCACCTCTTCTATATAGAGAGAACTATATTTTCCAAAGTCATTTCCTAAAACAGAACTTAACATGGACAATGTGATTGAAATACTTGTTTCCGTATTTATTTCTTGCAAACCTTTAACTTGCTCAAAATATTGTCCTCCTTTAAAGATTCTATAACTTAATTCTGACAATAAGTTGAAGGAATGAGGTCGGAACTGGAATCTCCTAGAATCAAAATTGATCCTCCCAAGGTCTATATTTAGGGAGATTAATCTAGAGTTAAACTCACTTGTCTGTACTAACTTCTTTAAAATTTCAGACTCAGATTTAGAAAAGCTTTGATAGTTTAAAAAATTTGTTTGATCTTTAAAATAAATACTGAAGAAAGAAATCCCCCCATTTGGATGTCTTGTATTAAATATATTCTGATAAGTATTATTCATTATACTATTAATAAATTATAGGAATACAAGTCTACTACTTAGGATACGCATTTATAATTTTATTTGTAATATTTCCTGCGGCGTCTTTTTCAAGAACAATCAAAATATTTGTTAAGTTTCCGCCATTACCAGCACTTCCTCCCTGTTTACCAAGAACTTTTGTTCCCATATCAACTATATATGAAATCGAAGTTGCAGAGTTTCTATCAACTACTGTACTTGGGCTATTGATATTTTTATAAGCAATATCAATATTTTCAACCATCTCGTCAACATTGGTCCAAATACTATGTTTAGATACAGTCAAATTATCTACAGTGTGCCTATAGATATGAGCAAGGGAATTTTCTGTGATCGCTGAACTATGATAATATCTTCTAGCATATTGTATTCCCTCTGCTGAATGAAAACCACCATTAGTAAGTTTTAGTGAATTTTTTGATAACTTTAGTCCAGTAGGTACTGTTCCTAGGACTGGCACCATGGAAGCAGTGCTTAGTGCACCGTTTACCATATCTCCTTCTGCATAATACCATACAGCGTTTATACCATCAAAAATTTCACCAGCGACAGGAACTAGACCAAATAGGTCAAGAGCCAAATGTCCACTTGCTACTAAAGCGTTTCCTATGGCACTTAATAAGTGTATGTTAGGTGGTATTTCAGTAGGTTCGGTTTTTTCCCACATTCCATTTTCATAGACATAGTGCATATTATCTGCATGAGGATCTAGCCCTTCAGATCTTTCATAATACCATTTTCCACCTATTAACTGTAATAATCCATTATGTCCATATTGATTAAAGTAGACATTATCATTGCTGTCATCATTATCATCATCATCAGGATTTTCTGTTGGAGCATGTGAAGAATTTAAATTCATTAATGTATTAGCATCGTATCTTATGAAGTCAGAAATGCTTCCTAATTCAGACTGATTATCTAAATAATATTGGAGAACCTGATTAAGAGCCAGAACTTGCTCAACATCTGTTTCGTCAATAGAATTTATAAAATTATAGACCTGTGAACTTATGATAGAGTGGTTAAGGTTTTCCAAAATTGTCATTATGTCAGCAATAATGTCAACATCCACCATTCCACTGAACTCTGCTAATTCAGTATGCTTACAGTTATTTCCTGTGCTTTCATTACCTGTTGTTGATGCACACCTATTTATAATTTGGCTTATTATTGTTGTTGGAGAAGTGTTACCTGTATTGTTTGTTCCACCTCCAGTAGAATCAGGAGAGCCAGATCCGCCGCATAAAGTACATGACCCAGGAGATGGATGTGTTTCTCCGCAATATGATCCTTGGGAAATATAGGTAGCACATTCCCACCATTGTCCGCATGGACAATCACCTCGAATATCTAGCTCATCTTTTGGCATAAGTGTACAACCTCCACCAATACATCCACACCTATAAACTGAAGACAAATTTCTTTCCGTAATTTTTGTGTCGGATTGAATGTTTCCCTCACCTTCAAAGTACTCGATTAAATGTTGATCATAAGAGGCGAAAATATCCTCATCAAATAATAAAAGATTAAGCGCAAGAAAATTTAAATGTTCTTCGTCATATAAACCATAAGTCATTTTAGACTTTTCCAGAAGAGTAAAATCAAAAGTTTTTTTATCGTTTCTTGGAATTGAAATCAAGATCCCAGTTGTAAAATCATCCACAAGGTTAATAATAGGTATAATAATAGCTTGATCTTCTAATATTGTTCTAGCTCCTCTGCTCCATGCCATGTAGCCAAGATTATTGATTATATAGCTAACATAATTTGTATCTATATTCTGAACATATAAATTTACCAACGCTGCATCAGTCAGCGGATCAATACTACGCTTTTCTAATTTTGGTAATACATGTGGATTCTTAGATTCAGCTGCTCCTTGGGTAAAGAAGACCTTCTCAGGTCCTGATAGATTGTGTAATTGTTCTTCAGAAAAGTCTTCGAAACTAAGATTACTAAGCTCTTCTTTTTGGCAAGAAAAAAAACTAATTGCTAACAGTAATAATAAATATTTGAGCTGTTTCATAGTGTATTGTTTTAGAATTGTTAAACTAATAAAATCTAATCTATCACTAAATATCAATTTAACCGTCATTGTGATGTGTTATTTTATACAATGTTAATATATATATATAAATTAACCATATACTCTATGTGGATATATGCCAAAATAAGCATCGAAATTGTGTATTGCTAAAGCGGCTTTATTGGAAAGTAAACGATAGGTTCTTGACACTAGTTTTAAAATCTAGATCTCTAATAATCTAGACTCTAAAAGTCCTAACTCTACCCATCCTCAAAGACGTCATCATTCAGGGCTGATGGTCTAGTGATAAAGCTGGCACCTCCATCACTGAATATATCACTGCCCATGCCACCGGTATTTCTGAAGTCGTGATCTACAAAATCTACGAATTTGACATTCTCTTTGATGAACTTAAGGGTGACGGTACCAAGACTACCATTTCTGTGCTTAGAGATAATTATTTCTGCAGTATTCTCTGGAATTTCTAGATTATCTGCTAGTTCATAATAGTCTGGTCTATAGATAAAGGTTACGATATCGGCATCTTGCTCTATCGCTCCTGATTCCCTCAGATCCGATAGCTGTGGTTTCTTATCTCCACCTCTGGTCTCTACTGCCCTACTCAACTGTGATAAGGCGATCACTGGAAGATCTAATTCCTTGGCCATTCCTTTGAGTGCTCTTGAGATACTCGATATCTCTTGTTCCCTATTTCCTCTTTTGGAGCTATCTCCAGCACTCATGAGCTGAAGGTAATCGATTACAACTAAGCCGATATTATGATTCTGCTTTAGTCGTCGACACTTGGCACGTAATTCGAAAATATTAATGGCAGGAGTATCATCGATGAAGATCGGCATCTGTGATAATCGACCTACGGAGTCTGATAATGTTTCCCACTGTTTATCCTTCAGACTACCCTCTCTAAGTGTAGAGGCAGGGATCATAGAGTCCATAGAGATAAGACGTTGGACCAATTGTGAATTGGCCATCTCCAGAGAGAATATCGCCACACCAGTATCCGCTTCTGCTGCATTGAAGGCAAGCGACAGCGTAAAGGCTGTCTTACCCATACCTGGACGGGCAGCGATGATAATAAGGTCAGAACTTTGCCAGCCATTGGTAATGGCATCTAGCTCTTTGAATCCAGTAGAGACTCCAGTCATCCCTCCCTCCTTCTGACTCAATGCCTCTATCTTATCCATGACAGACTGTGCAACCTGTCCTACTTTCTGGAAGCCCGTATTTAAGTTTTTATCCGTAATATCAAAGAGAGACTGCTCTGCAGAATCCAACATTTCTAGGACATCCTTCTGATCTGCAAATGCATCATTGATCGTCTGTGTCGCTACATGTATGAGTTCTCTTTGGATAAACTTCTGTAGAACGATATGGGCATGATATTCTAAGTTGGCCGCAGAGGCGACTTTATTTGTAAGATCCATTAAGTAGTTGACACCACCTATGGAATCTAGCTTACCTCTTTTCTTTAGTTCTTGATGTACAGTCAGAATATCTATCGGCTGTAGGTTAGCAAATAGATCTTGCATCACCTGATAGATTTCTTGATGTGCCTGCAGGTAGAACGATTCAGGTCTCAGCTTTTCTACGATTATAGAAAAGGCTTCTTTATCTAACATGGAGGCACCGAGTACGACCTCCTCTAAGTCTAGGGCTTGGGGCATCACTCTACCGAACATCAATTGGCTTAGATCTTCACTTCTCTCCTTCTCTCCCTTCTTTTTTGCCATAGGTTCTTAGTGTTCTTGTTTCTAATTAAATAGACTATTTAGATAGCATTGGTTCTTATCACTTTGCCGGTCTAATTAGGTTTTTCTAACCTTTAAACATTTGCCTCGCCGGCAGGCTTTCATTTTTGTCTTGAAACAAAAACGAAACAAAAAATTCAAGGCTGTTTTCATTTCTTAACGCCTTAAAAAACTGAAATACCTAAACAGGCTTAAACTCGCCTTTGGCTCAGACAGAACCCTGTTCTCAACGGTATTTAAGCCTTTTAAGCCTAAAATGAAAAAGGCCAAATCTATAAACCTCTTCGTTTATTCACTAGTCACTTAAATTTGTAGTGTATTTAGGTTTGCTACAAAGCTAACATTTTAGACCAGCCTTATCGTAGGAGAACAACTAGCCCAGCAGGTACCAGTGTTGATTACCTAACAGCAAAATGTTAGTAACCAATTGTAAATGTTGAATACAAAAAAATGAGCTGGAGTGAATAACTCTATTTGGGCTATAACCAATTGAGAGGCGCTTCGTTTGCTTGATGATAGAAAATAAAAAAGGCTGAGAAAATTATCTCAGCCTTGTGGAAAAATATCTTTAGTCTAGACTCCCTTTAGTTCTTCCCTACATTATTTAATCTAGTTGTTACTTTCTCTATGACTCTGCTTTGCTTCTCAATCTCCATCTTCTTATCCTCTTGCTCTTGCAGATTTCTTTCTATGTCCTTTTCTGCCTCAGAAATCTTCTTTTTGTATTCCTCTATGTCTTTGTGAAGATCTTTGTTTTTCTTCTCTAACTTCTCTTGCTCCTTATTTCTGTCCTTCAGATTATTCTCCTCATCTTTTAATTCTTCTTTTATGACTGCTCTGGTTATATCATGACCGATATAAGATAGTTTAGTTTTTAGGCTTGCGGCTATATCTGGTGCATTTTCAGAACTGATAAATTTAGTTCCGTCATCAAAGAAAACATAACTGCTCGTTTGTCCCTTTTCTTCCTCTATCTTGAAGTAGACATTAGTGCCTCCAGAAATACCTGGGACAGTGCATTGCAGACAGTTCCATTCTTTGGCTTTTTTATTTCTTTTGACTTTGCCATATTCTTTGATGGCATTCTCTAGAATTTTATTTACCATTTTTTGATTTGCCCCTTCATGTACAGAAACAAAAGCATTGTGGTTTCCTAAGCTTAGTTCTGCGTTTCTTTCAGATATCTGACCGAATAAAGTCGACATACAAAAGAGTGCACTCAAAGTAAAAATCAGATTTTTCATGATAGTTAATTTTTTGATTTGTAGAATAGATCGTCTGAATGAGTCAGCTGGGGGAAGAGAAAGTGCAAGATAAATGTATAATGGAAGACTATCTACTAATTATTTGTTAAGGAAAGAGATATGTCAAGCCAGATTAAGAAAAAAACCACTTAAAACATTGTTGACATATATGTCAACAATGTTTATCTTTACAATAGATGAACATTGAGAATGAATATAGATTCGAAGTAAGGTTCCTAAAAGAAGCTATTGATTTTTTAAATACTCTTACACCAAAAACAAGAGAAAAAGTTCTTCAGAATATAAGAATTGCAAGATTTAAAGTGATCCTAAACTGCTAAAGAAAGTCGAGACGAATATTTGGGAATTCAGAACTAATTATCTTAATCAACAAATAAGATTGCTTGCATTTTGGGACAAACAAACCAAATCACTAATTATATGTACACATGGATTTGTTAAGAAGAAACAGAAATTACCAACTAAAGAACTTAAAAAAAGCTAAGGTCTTGAGAAATAAATATTTGAACAAATGAAGACTTATACACTTAAAGAAGCAGAAGATAGCCTCATTGGAAAAATTGGATCTCGCACAAGAGATGATTATGAACTTAGAATTAAGCTCATTCAGTTCGGGCAACTAATTAAAGAAGTTCGGAACGACAAAGGTATGACTCAAGATGAATTGGGTCAGCTCATAGGAGTAACAAAGTCGCAAATTTCAAAACTTGAAAATGGAACTTCTAACATGACTATCGGTACAATATTTAAAATATTTGAAGCATTGAAATCTAATGTTCAATTTGCAGTTACTTCAAACTAAAATAAACTTGTTGCTTTCTAAACCACTTACTCATAGCGCAGTGACTCTATAGGATCTAGCTTAGAAGCCTTAAGGGCAGGATATAAACCTGATAAAGAACCAACCACTATACAGACAAAGATGCCCAAGGCCATCCAGTTATAAGGCATGACAAATGCTCCACCAATTAGATGTGCCACAGTCAGGCCTACGATGACTCCTAAGATAATCCCGACTATACCTCCAAAGATTGTAATCACCACAGCCTCTATCAAGAACTGAAAAAGAATATTAAAATTTGTGGCTCCGAGAGCTTTTCTGACACCGATTTCTCTAGTCCGTTCTGTCACTGAGACCAACATTATATTCATTAATCCTATCGCAGCACCCAGAAGCGTCATCAGTGCTATAGCGATGGTAGCTAATCTTAACTCTGTAGTTATTTCTTTTAGTGTCTGCAGGATACCGTCACTCTTCCTGATGACAAAATCATTTTCCTGTGTCGATTTAAGCTTTCTGACATTACGCATAAGTCCTGTCGCCTCTGCTGTGGCATTATCCATCTTAGTAGGATCTTTAATGGCAGCCATTAGACTGTAATTTCTATCGGCGTAGCCATAATAGCGCTTAGCATTCAGCAGCGGGATAAAGACTCTTCTGTCATGCGACTGTGTCATAGAAGCGCCTTTACTGGCGAGAACTCCTATCACTTTATAGCGGGTATTACCTACGTGAATTATCTTACCGAGTGCCAGTTCTTTCTTATTCCGAAATAAGGTTTTCACTATATCATTGCCGATGATGATTTTATGATCCCCATTCTGAATTTCTGAGTTGGAAAAATTTCTACCTACAGAAAGATCATACGCAGAAGCATCTAGATAGTTTTCATCTATGCCTACCAGGCGGATATTAGGATTAGTTTTTTCTGTTCTATACTTGACCACAGAATTCCACTGACAGAAAGTATTAACCGAAACCTTAACCGTAGGGAAATCAAATTTCTCTTTGAAATCCATGGCTTGCTGAAAGTCAATAGGTGCTGCTTTCTTGGTTTCCTTCCCCCTCTTTCTAGACTGAGTATTGTCCTGAGCAGGGTATACATGGAAAGAATTAGCGCCCATTCTATTGAAACTACTACTCATAGAAAAGAGAATAGTATCTATCGCCGTCAAGATCCCTACCAAGCAGGTAATACCTACTGCAATAATAAGCAAGGTCAATACTGCTCGGATAAAATTAGACTGGATAGATCTAAGAGCAACTTTAATATTCTCTATAAGACTCATAATGTGCAGACAAGATAGAGTATATCAATTAAAAAGACCTACCCCATAGATTAATAGGGATATTCAGTAGACCAATAGCCTGAGTAGACTTAGATTCTAGAGGGGCTTACTTATGCCACTTAATATTGCAGCCTGCACTCGGAATTTGTGGCATAATCTCATCTATACCTAGGGCCACTGCTTCTATAGCAGATCTTAGGTCCGCCCCTGTTACAGGCACTGCATTCCCTGGTCTACTCCCATCCATTCTACCACGATAGACTAGTTCATCCTGTGCATTGAAAAGATAGAAGTCAGGTGTACAAGCAGCATCATAGTTCTTAGCAACTTCCTGCGTCGCATCATAGAGATATGGAAAAGGATACTTCAGCACCTTAGCGACGATGCTCATTTTCTCTGGGCTGTCATCAGGGTAATTAGCGACATCATTAGAAGAGATGGCCACAAAACCGAGACCCTTCGGCATATACTCATTAGCCATATTCACCAGTTCAGAATTAATGTGCACCACAAAAGGACAGTGATTACAAGAAAAAATAACGACAGTGCCTTTCTCCCCTTTGATATCACCAAAGCTCTTGTCAGATCCTGAGATAGTATCTGGCAGACTAAATTCAGGTGCTTTAGTCTTAAGGGGTAGCATATTAGATTCTGTAAGGGCCATAGTTTTATTCTTTGATTATTATTAATGTCTACAACTATTATTGATTCCTAAGACATACTTCCTGACCACTCCTATATCACTCGCTACTGAGCTGCCATGAAAACCGCGTATCATCTCATCTCTTAGGTATTGCTCTGCCACTTCAGTCAGTTTAGAAGAGAGGGGCATATAGGACCAGTGCCATTTTTCTTCATTGTAGCCTTCTGGTCTTGATGCGTCTTTAGCTGTATATGGTCTGCAGTAGCCATACTCTGAGGCATGTGCTTCTAGCCAATTAAACAACTTTAGACCTTCTCCAGCTTCGAACCAGCTATTATTAAAATTATTGAGGTCTATGTCTGTACCCCAGTGGTGCCTTGAGGTCCCTGGCATAGAACTGTACTTCAGGATATTAAGCGCTCGTTCTTTCTCATCAGCGAAGGCCTCAGACGCGTCTTCGCCACTGCTCAGTATTGTTTCTCCTGTCCACTTTCTTTCCCATATCCCTTTCTGATAGTCAAAGTTTCTTGTAGCCGATCTTATCTGCAGTGTTATACCCTCTGCCTTGGCGGCTCGATACATACTTATAAAAGCCGCAAAAGCTTGCTTATGCATATACATACCCGATTTATCTGAGATACTATCAGGAATCATAATAAAGTTTTCATCTTGCCCAGGTGTAAACTTTCCCATGACATAATTAAGTTGGGTACTATCTAGAGGTTCTTGCTGCTGGACAAGACTCTTCGCTCCCTCTACGTTAGCCTCTACTTTTACATTCTCCTTTGACTGAGAGGGAGATTGACAGGCAATGATACTTGTAATAAGGAATAACAATAAGGAGATAGATCTAAGCAAGGTCTTTCTTTTCTACATAATTAAATAGTCCTTTTTCCTTGATGGGCTGTACTAATTCTTCTGGGACACAATGTTCCCATTCGCCACCATTCTGGATAGAGTCTAGGATATTCCAAGGCATGATATCCAATTGTTCTTTGTTGTAATCGGTGATCTCCACTATTTGGTTAGCATCTATGAGATGCTTGTATAAGAAGTGAATACCATCAGGGACGATCAAGGTTTTGGCAGTGACCAGTTCTTTTCCTTTTCTTAGATAAGCAGGGTAGACATAGACGGTGATGTTGCGATTGAATAGTTCTCCAAAGGCTACTAGCATTCTTCCGTCTTGGTTATTATTATACTTGTCGTCTATAATCAGATAGAGTTCTTTGACGCCGATCACAAGACCGAGCTTACCGATATTCAGATCAGATAGATAGTTAACAAGATTCTGATGATTATCACAGTCAGATATTATCACATTGTAGCCTAGGGCACAGAGCGCATCAGCTCTTTCGAGATAGTCTTTCTCAGAAATTTCTCCGTTCACCTTAAGGTTCTCCATGGTGATTTCTGCCATGATTGTGGCTCTATCTTCGTGGACACCTTCTTCTTTCTTGAATTGTTTGAGTCCAGATTCGAATACATCCATCGTCACTTTCGTCGGAGGTCTAAAGTGTCCTCTTACGACCATCAGATCTTTCTTCCATAGAAATTCACTGGCATGGATACTGCGACCATGTTTGCTGAACATGGCTACTTCTGTCAGTCCATGCTTCACCACTTTATAAGTCAGCAATCTATTATCTACATGTTCAAAATCAGGGCCATCTAGTCTGACCATGTCTATCTCCATGCGTCCCCAGATGCCGTCTACCATAGACTGCACAAATTCATCCAGATCATCGGTAAACTTATAGCAGGCATAGATCATGTTGACCCCTAGTATACCTATCGCCTCTTGTTGTAGGTGATTACTTTGATCTTTCAGATTGACATGAATGAGTAGGTCATTAGCAGGACCATCGGGGGTCAATTGAAATCTTACGCCTAACCAGCCATGGCCTTTGATCGTTCTCTTATAGTTTATAGCAGCTACTGTATCGGCAAATACAAAAAAAGCAGAATCCGGCCTGACATCGGTTAATCGTTCAAACATAAGATTGTACTCGTGATCGAGCATCTTGTACAAGCGTGATTCGCAGACATAACGACCGCTCTCCTCTGCACCATAGATAGAATCGGAATAGGTCTTATCGTAGGCCGACATGGTCTTAGCAATAGTCCCTACTGCAGCCCCTGCCTGGAAGAAATTTCTCGCTACTTCTTGTCCTGCGCCTATCTCTGCAAATGTGCCATAGATCTGCTTATTCAGATTTATATTAAGGGCCTTTTGCTCTGGCTTAAGTATATGTCTCTGCTTCTTGTCCAAGGTATATTCTGTTTTGCGAGCAAAGATATATGAAATATAGAGGCTGCAGGGCTAAAAAAAACGCTGATCTATAGAGAAAGAAAGTCTGTTGCTGAGCTATGCAACTCTGGTATTACATAAAAAAAGCGGCACCTGAGATTCAAGTGCCGCTTAGTAAAGTATATCGTTTTATTGCTTATTCAGCAATGATTAATCTCTTTACAGTTGATTGATTACCACTTCTAAAGCTCATGTAGTATACCCCTGCATTCATACCAGTCAAGTCTACACTTACTGATTTCTTGCCAGAGATAGTACCATAGTTCTCCGTAGTCAAGCTTCTACCCATTGCATCTGTAAGCTCCATAATCATCTCTGTAGGCTTATCAAATTCAAAAGTTACATTCGCTTGATCCCTAGTAGGGTTAGGGAATAACTCGATATTACTATCAAGGTATACATCGATAGTATTAGTATATCCATTAGCGATTGCTTCTGCTATAGTAGTACTGTGTGCATTTTCTATAGTCCCGTCAGCTCTAACAAATACACTAACTATATGCATGTTATCTACATTCCACTCTGCAGGAATTGTAGCTGAGAAGGTATGATTTTCGCTTAATCCTTCAGTGTCTGCGAATGCATTCTCAAGACCAGCGAATGAAGTCATCAACATTCTTCCTACATGGTTATAAACCATATCTGTAGCAGGAACTGGATTTGGTAGGTCTTCGAAACCACCCATTGCTCCGTTTACACCACCTGAGTAAGCATTAGTCTGATCATAATCCTGAGGATTAAGGCTAGAACCATCTCCTTCCCCAGTCACTCCATCTTCTGTCAATCCTACCATTAATCTAGTGCCGTTAGTTAAAGCAACTAGTGAGAAATCTGTAGCTACGTTAACATCTAACTGTCTAGTTCCTTCATCGAATAAAGCACCGTGATTCATCGTTAATAATGGCTCTATTGTCACCTCATCCACAAATGGGCCTTCTAAATTAGCAGGATCTATCTCTTCAGATCTACCCATAACAGCACTTGGATATCCACCTATAAGTGCATCCAGTCCCGTTTGAGTTCCGCCACCGTCCCATGCTGTATCAGCCATTGGATCTGAATTGTGTACCGCTACTCCAACAAAGTGATCAGGGTATTTTTTAGCAAGGTAATTCATGAATACATCTCCTCTTGGGCACCAAGTGCACCATGTTCCTGTCGCTTCTTCTACATATACTTTCTTACCAGGAGCAGGCGTAAATCCAGCAAATAACATCGGCGCAATATCATTACAAGTATTGTCATCTTCAGCCATGCCATTTATGTTAGAAAGTCTTACTTCTCCAAATAGGTCTCCGTCCTCAAATGTAACTTTGTCATCTATAGCAATAGAGGCAGTCTCCCCTGAAGGGATCATCTCATTTATTTCTTGAGTAATAGTTTGTGCTCCTGCTGTAATAGTAATTGTTCCAGAGGTAATATCCATTGTCCCTTCATTGGACACATTGACCTGTAGTGTCTGATCTGTATCTGCGATTCCATAGAATACACCTTGGGATCTACCAATTTGAGCATCCACATCTATTCCTCCTGCATAAGAGGCATCTAAAGCAATATCCACTGCTTGTGCATCATCAGTATGTGTAAATTTCACATTGTCAACAAATGTTAATGAATTGCCATCGATTGGATACAAGTTCAATGCATAAAGAGAATTTCTCTCTACTGGATTGATAAATGATCCTAGGCATTCGCCATTGACAAACATTCTCCATAGATTCTCAGTTAGGTTTGCATCAACTGTAATGTTGATCCATTCATTCTGATCGTAAGCATTTGAGAAAAGGAAATTTCCACCTCCGTTGTCTACATTGAAAATTCCGTCTTCAGTAAACGTGCACTGAAGTACCCATAGACCAGTCGGTCCTCCTACATCAGAGTTTCCTTGTAGATTGAAATAAGAGGTTCTTCCAGAAGGAATAAAGACATCGAAAGAAATATTGAATGTTCCTTCTCTGAAAGTTTCTGTAAATGGAAGGATAATATCGATGTCCTCCCCACCCGGCATTCTCAAAGATTTCTCCCCGCCAGCAGCTTGCTCATCAGTAACAGCAGCGTCAGTCGCTGCAGCAGCAGGCCATAGCTCCCAATCAGGAGAAGACTCTGCAATTAAGTCTCCGACATTATAATCTTCAAAATCATCAGAAAATGAAACTTGGCCTATCAGAGTCCCAGTAAAAAGTATAGAAATAATAAGTAGTAAATAAGTCTTCATATTAATTATGGTTGTTTAAGCC
>CAKZVK010000088.1 GCA_937921825.1 uncultured Saprospiraceae bacterium | reverse complement strand
CCAGATCATTTTGAGATTAAATCTGGTGTCTTCGAGGGAAAATCAACAGGAACACCTATAGCCCTCTTTATCCAAAATAAGGATCAGAAATCAAAAGACTACAGCCATATCAAAGAGTCCTTCAGACCCTCTCATGCAGATATGACCTATGAGAGCAAATATGGGCATAGAGATTATAGAGGCGGAGGCCGGTCTTCTGCCAGAGAAACCGTAGCTAGAGTAGCTGCTGGAGCTATAGCCAAACTGTTACTTAAGCAAGCAGGCATAAGCATACATGCAGGGGTTACCCAAGTCGGGCATCTCAGAATAGAACAAGAGGTAAATACTATAGATTGGTCTATTTCAGAAACTAATGATGTTAGATGTCCTGATCCTAATCTTGCAGCAGAAATGGAAACCCTCATCAAGCAAACCAAAAAAGAAGGAGATACAGTAGGAGGGCAAATTACCTGCTATATCGATAACCCAATAGTAGGCTTAGGAGATCCGGTATTTGATAAGCTCCATGCAGATCTAGCAAAGGCCATGCTTTCTATTAATGCTGTCAAGGGATTTGAATATGGGAGTGGCTTCGATAGTATAAAAATGAAAGGGTCTCAACATAACGATATCTGGGAGACCGATTCAGAAGGCAAAGCGATAACAACAACTAATTATTCTGGTGGCATCCAAGGAGGTATCAGTAATGGGATGCCGATATACTTTAATTTGGCTTTCAAACCCGTAGCCACTATTATGAGAGACCAACAATCCATTTCTAAAGATGGAGAAACAGCTACTGTGTCAGGTAAGGGAAGACATGACCCCTGTGTGGTTCCTAGAGCAGTGCCTATAGTAGAAGCTATGGCAGCCTTAGTCTTAGCGGACCACTATCTGAGAAATAAAGTCACGAAACTATAGCGTACAGGTTTAGTTGGACTCCTGACGCTTTAGCTTACCAATATCTTCGGTGAGTGCTTTCTTAAAGTCAGTAAGGGTACCAAATTCCTTTTTATAATCAATACCGAAGCCGAACTTCTGACCATTATTGGCATTGATATCTTTATCCCATTTCCCGTAGGCTTTTAGCTTGAGTCGACGATCATCGGTCAGATAAAACCCTAAAACAAAATCATGGATGACATATCTAGGTATAGGAGATATGGTGGCATTGTTGACATAGCTGGTGCCGTAGTCAATTTCCCATTTATCATTCTGAAATCTTGGTTTCAAATGGACCTCAATTTCATCGGGTACGATACTTCCATTATCAGGACTACCTACCCCCAAGTTCTCAAATTCAGAATTCTTACTAAATCCGACATCGAAATCAATGCCAGAAACAAAACCATTCTCAGTTAAGGCTTCTTGCAGAAATCCAGACAACAAAAAGGACAATTGATTAGAGACCATCTCACTTAAAGTATTATAACCTGTTCGGGCCAGTCCACTTGCAGAGCCTACTTGATTTCCTAGGGTCGTAGAGGGTAAGAAACTCCCGAACATAATCAGGCCTGCTACTTGCTCATTAAGATCTGCCTCATTATCTCTGAGTATACGCATTTTGCTATCTGATAGAGTTTTGAGCTCTCCCTGCAACTCTGGAAATTCTAAATCAAAATCTACAGTGGGCTTATATAAGGTTCCAGTAAGGAACATCTTTAAGTCTACATCAGTTCTTCTAGTGGCTTCTTGTGCATTAGCTGCATTAAGGTACTCTGCTAGAAATACACTAAGCGGAGATCTTAGTTTTTCGTAGTTCGCCTCTAGATTAATGTTTGCATTTATAGGGTCTCCTGTCCATACTATCTGTCCTCCCCTCTTGACTGTAAAGGGCTTAGAAACTATCCCACCAAAGTAGGTGAAGAGATACTCTCCTGCCTCTATCACATAGTCACCGAAGATATTAAAGTCCCCTTTTCTAGACACCACTACTCGCATGTTACCGTTACCAGTACCTTTCATGATATCATTAGTCGCTTCGTTGAATATAATATTAATCTTAGCTGCTTCTGTGATGACGAGATTCATTCGTATATCTACACCTTCTAGAGTTGGTGTCTCTAGATTAATAGTATCCTTGATGACGCCAAATATTTCTTCTCTCTTGACCTCTTTTATAAAACTTTCATCATAATCCTCTAGAGTCTCGCCGACAGGAATATTAATAACTGTACCCCGACCAGAGACGGCATCTACAGTAATATCTGTACTAGAGAAAGGGCCTGAAAAATTGACAGTCATATCTCCTATACCTTGCCCATAATAAGAGGGATTATCATTTTTCTCTGTATCCAAAGCCAAGAAGTAATCGGACTCCATTTTCAGATCGGTAGTAAAATCTGTAAACAACTTATGATACAGACCCCCAGTCATTACAGCGACATTGCCATACTTATCAGTGATCGTAGAGTTCGTAAGATCTATCATAGTATCTGTAACGATAAACTTCTCATTACCTAGATACAGTTCAGCACCAAGATAATCTATAGTCGTTGTCCCGCCTGTCACCTGTGCCTCGGCTGATAACTTTATATCATCTAAGGTCCCTGATATCGTCCCTCCATATACGTCAGCCTCTCCTGCTGTATCAGAAATACCATCATCGATGATCATTTCGAAGGTCTTCATAGGAAGATTCTTTGCAGTAATGGTCCCATTGATGGCTTTAGTCTTTTTATTGAGATCAACCCCTACATCCAGATTCATTCCATCTTCTGCTTTATTCAGAAAGACTAAGGCTGACACCTTGTCTTCTCCATCATCTAGAGCATTGACATAGAGGCTGCCATAATCTTGATCGTTCAATGTAAACTCTTCGATATTCATATCAAATGACAAGGCAGACTGCTCGAATAAATCCACTTTAGATAGATTTAAATCTCCTTCACCCGCAAACTTTATCTTATCGTATGCTATAAACCCGTTTATGGTCAAGAAATCAAAATTCTGTACCGTCGCTTGAATACCTCTATTATTGATATCGTCTACAACTATGTTTCTATTCCCATCTGAGATAATGAATTTCTCTAGATCGATATACTCGTCCCCGTAGATAATCTTATTTCCAGGATTGACCTCCCAAGTAGAACTGAACATCTGCAAGGTATTCTCTGCTAGACTCGCAATAAGTTTATCTTTTTTTGGATAGACATTCAAGGATAAATCTACTCGCTGGAAAGAATCCAGTAGTTCCTTAGTCAAAACTCTGATAATCAATCTATCATCTTCCATCTCGGTAATGACCTCTATCGGATTGAAGACATTAGATCCCGCAACTAGCTTCTGAAGATTCATAGTATGGTCTCCTCTCTTGTCTAGTTCATCAATCTTTAGGTGCAGGGATTCAAACTCTGTCTTCTTGTATGTCAGCAAGTCCACCTTTACATCACTCTCATATTTATGTCCTTCAGAATCTATCGTACCGCTGACCATAAGATTTTCTAATCTCAGGTCATTGACATTTGCGAGTTCTAGATAATCTTTGGTATCTGTAATATGTAACTTATAGCCGAACTTCTGAAGATTTCTAATTCCCTGACTTTTCTGTATACCAAACTTTTTTGCCCATCGTGGATGTGCATATACGAGATGATCTTTCACAGCTTTACCTAGATCAGAAAAGTTAAATTTCCCGTCTAGTGAGCCATTGACTAAGTCTGAGCTGATGACAATATTTCTTGCTCCATTGACTTCTGGGGAAGAACTAACTAGGAGGCTATCAAAACTAAAATTCTTATTCTTATAGTTGAGCTGAAGGTTCTTGATGTTGGCAGAACCTACGAAGTCATCTGTCTTAGAACCCTTTATTTCTAAGTCAATATCTCCATTGATAGCACTGATATCTTTTGACAGGTTAAGTGCAATGAGATCTATCTTTTGAATTTTAGTTTTGAAATCTGAATTTATCGTGTTATCGACCAAGTGTATTTGTCCATCAAACTCCAGTTGCGCATTAGGATCAGAAGAACTGAATACACCATCAAATAAATTCTTTTCGAAGGCTCCTTCTAACTTGACGCCTTGATAGCTGTAGCCTTTATAATCGAAGCTTTGTAGTTCTGCGGAGAGATCCGTATGCACTTCATCAATAATAAGTCCTCGACCGTCTAAGATCTCCGCAGTAAAGGTCGCATACCCAAAGTCGTCATTATCCGTCCAAGTCTTCATGTCAAAATTAGTCAGTGCTAATTCTCCTGAGTACCCTGCAGTATTGATCCCATCCTTGATATCCAGTCTTGTATCCAAGGTTACCTGCCCTAACGGACTATCAAGGTTTCCGTATAAGACAAAGTCCTTAAAATATCCATCAATATCTCCTGAAAAGGTTATCGGGTCCAGCTTATAAAATTGTGCTGGAGGATTAAAGTCAGGTATGATCTGACTTAGATTAGTCAGACTGGTTCTAAGCTGTTCTACATGTAAGTTAACGAGAGCAGATTCTGACATCGTTAGGTCTGACGTACTCAGATACCCTTCAAAACTTATTAGATCATTAAATGACAGGGACAATTGATCCGCTTCGAGATCATCTATAGTTCCTGATACTTGCCCAGTAAGCTTTATCCACTTAGATCTATTTTTTCGACTGAAAGATGAATTCTCTAGTTCGGGAAAGAAGTAATTTAGATCTGCGAAGGAAATCTTGGAATTACGGAGATCCGCATCTATTTCTATCTCCTGAGCAAACTTTTTAAAACTTGAAAAATCATCGTACTGAAACTGAAGGTCCTCCCCTAATTTACTCTTACCAGTGTTCAAAAAGAAATCATTCAGTGCCAGGCTCTGCTCATCAACTTCTAAAGAACCAACATTCAGCTCATATATCTCAAAACCATTGTCTTCTTTGAGAGTCAGTGATTTTATTTCAGACTCCAACTTCAAAGGAAGCTGCACTATTGTAGAATCTGCATTGAGGTTGATCTCCGTTAGATGCAAATGATCTACATCTAAAGAGTTCTTCTTCGCAATTTTGGATTTATACCAATCGTCCCTCATATAACCTCCATTACTTATTTCTAAGTAGCCTATCCTAAGATCTAATGATTGGGTATTCGCTACTTCAATAGTATCCATGGAGTTCTCTATCTCAGAGGTAAAGGTCTGAGATTTCTCGTTTCTTAGTTCTATATAGGTAGGATTGGATAACATCAACTTGGAAATATCAAAGACTCTATTTTCTAAATCTAACTTATTCAATAAGACCTGACCTTCTCCAACCTTAAAGGTCTTACTGTGTCTAAGGCCCTCAGAAATGACAAGATGGATATTGGAAAAATTTGCAGAATTGATATTCAGATCCAAAGGTTGTCCTCTAGGTCCTTTCTCTTCATTATGCACAGCTAGCTTATAAAGAAAGTTTCCAAGATTAGAACCTGAGTCGTCCTCCTTAGTATTTATTCTTAGGTAGGCATTATCTACAGTGACATCATTGAGAGAGAGTTTATTGGATAAGATAGAAGTTAGATTCTCTTCTAATGATGTGGACAGAGATCCAAAGTAAGCCAAGGTATCTTGCGTATTATCTGGATCAGATATAAAAAGGCTTTCCAGAACTAGACCTTTGGAGATTGAAAAATCCACCTCACCTATCTGTACTTCAGCACCTGTCTTATCTGATAACTTATTCGCTATTTTATCTACAGCCCAATTTTGTACAGGCTTGACATGTACTATAAATGGTAGAAGAAGAATGAGGAGCAGGATAAGCAGAATACCCCGCAATAGAAAGCCCACGAAAGAGAGACGTTTTATTGGTTTTGTATTGGTACTTTCTTGCTGCTTCATTTAACTTGCTGTGCGATCCATCCCTATTATAATAAACCTCAATAGGCGCTGAGATATAGCCCATTATCGAGGAATTAATCATTAATTAACAGAGGGATGCAATTGCGACCACAAGGTAAGGGTTTCTGAAGCTTCTTTCACGTCGTGTACTCTTAAAATTTTCGCCCCATTCATCAGGGCCGTCATATGCAGAGCGGTCGTCCCATTCAGCGCCTCATTTGGAGTTAGACCTAAGGTTTTATAGATCATAGATTTTCTCGATAAGCCCACCATGACGGGGAGATCTAGCACCTTAAAGAGGTCCAGCTTAGACAAGAGTTCAAAGTTATGAGCTCTTGTTTTGGCAAAGCCAAAGCCAGGGTCGATGATGATATCTTTCAGACCTTCAGATTTCAAGAAATGTGTCTTTTCGGCCAGGTAAGTCAGCACCTCAAAACATACATCGTCATATTCTGCATTATTAGTCATATTTTCGGGTTTTCCAAGTATATGCATGAGGACATAAGGCAGTTTAGCCTTTGCTGTTTCTGCAATGATGTTTTTATCGTATTGAAAACCTGAGATATCATTGACTATAAATGGGCAGAGCTTGGCTAACTCATGGACCACTTTTGAGGACCAAGTATCTATGCTCAGTATTTGATTAGGAAATTGCTTTTTCACTGCTTCGACTACAGGAACTAAGATCTCTAACTGCTCCTCTGGAGACACCATCTGAGCACCAGGACGTGACGAAAAGGCCCCAATATCAATGATGTCAGCGCCTTCTTCGATCATCTTACCGACCTGCTTGAGTGCAGCTGACCTTTCATTATGCACTCCACCATCATAAAATGAGTCCTTAGTAAGGTTAAGAATGCCCATGATGACAGGCTGTGAAAGATCCAAAAGGGTGCCTGAAAGATTAAGCGAGGTCATAGATTATGTATAGTAAATGACTAAAATCAGATAATAAAACCAAAAGTAAGTTATAAGCTAGTGTCCACAGCTATAAAGGCTTGGTATTTGAATGTTATAGGATGAGCTAAATCCAAAATATTCTGCTATTTTAGATTTAGATTTTACAATCAAGCTATTAAGGGCACGTGGCAAAGACTGAGACTTTTTTCATCAATATAGGTATTGGAGTATGTATGGTTCTAGGAGGATTCTTCCTCTTTAGTAAATCCTCGGCGAATGAAACTAAGACTCAATGCTCTTCTAAAACCGAAGTTCTCAAGAAAAAGTTTGGATTTACACAAAGTGACCACCACTTTGAGACGTACTCTCTAGGTATCAATCAAAATCTAGGAGATCTTCTGATCTGGCAAGGTGTCCAGTGGGATAGCATCTTGAAGCTAGACAAGATCTCTTCTGATATTTTTAGTATTAGAAAATTTCGAGCTAAAAAGCCCTTTACCTTAGTCAGGAAAGACGAATGCTCTAAGCCCCACTGTATTGTCTATGAGCCTAATAAATTCACTTTTATCAAGTACTACTTAGACGATAAAGTCGAAATAGAAGCTGTACAGAGAGATTATGAAGTAAAGATTGAATCAGCCTCAGGTATCATAGAATCCTCTTTATGGCTGGCCATGAATAAGGCGGGACTCGATGGTTCCATAATCGACAAGATGGAAGATGCAATGGCTTCAAATGTAGATTTCTACCATACTCAGAAGGGAGATATGTTCAAGCTTATCTTCGAGAGAAAGTATATAGAAGGAAAGCCAGTCGACTACGGCGAAGTCATAAGTGGTGCCTTTAAAAATGACAGCGGAGAGCACTTCGCAGTTTTTTATGAAAATGAAAAGTATGCTGGTTTTTATGACCTTGAAGGTCATCCAACTAAATCTACCTTCCTCAGGGCACCTCTGAAGTACTCAAGAATATCTTCTTCATTCAACAGAAGAAGATTCCATCCAATCAAGAAAAGAACAATTCCTCACTTAGGAACAGATTATGCTGCACCTACAGGTACCCCTATTTTCTCTGTAGCTGACGGCGTAGTAGTAAGAGCAGGGTACTCTAAGAATAATGGCAAGTATGTCAAAATCAAGCATGATGATGTCTATCAGACGCAGTACTTACATATGCATAGATTTGCTAAGGGCATCAAGAAAGGGACTAGAGTCACTCAAGGCCAAGTTATAGGACAAGTAGGCCAAACAGGCCTAGCAACTGGACCTCATGTATGTTTCAGATTTTGGAAGCATGGCAGACAGGTCAACCATAGACGTGAAAACTTTCCACCAGCGGATCCTCTTCCTGAGGAAGAATTGGAGGCATTTTTTATACAGAGAGATTCACTATTGAATGATCTTAATAAGATACATTATCCAATAGAAATCTCTAGTGCTCTGGTAGCCTCTCAGACTAACACCTAAAACTATTTCTTAGCAAGGGTAAAGCCAAACGTAGACCCCTTTCCATCAGTACTCCTTAGACTCAAGGTCTGATTATGTGCTTCTATTATGTGCTTAACTATAGCTAATCCAAGACCAGAACCTCCTACATCTCTAGACCTACTCTTATCTGCTCTGTAAAAACGATCATAGACATGCTTGAGGTCTTCTTCAGCTATACCTATACCGTTATCAGAAACCTCCACCAAGACCATAGCATCCATGTCATAGAAACTGAGTTTCGTTATCCCATTGGCAACCCCATACTTGATAGAGTTTGTAATCAGATTGACGAAGACCTGTCTTATCTTTTCTTTGTCAGCGTAGACCAGAAAGGACTGATCAGCACCCTGCTTAAAAACCAAAGAAATATTTTTTTCTTCGGCCATAAAGGTTAGATCTGCATAGACACTTTCAGCCAACTCTTTGAGGTCAAAGCCAGTGATCTCAAGCTTCTCCTCCTCTGATTCCAACTTATTAATCATCTCTAGGTCCTCTACAATCGCTTGCAGTCTATCTACATTCTCTGCTGCTTTTTTTAGATACTTAAGGTTGACTTTCTCATCATGCAGTCCGCCTTCTAGCAGCGTCAGTAGGTAGCCTTGGATTGCAAAAAGTGGCGTTTTCATTTCATGAGACACATCTCCTAGGTACTGTTTTCGATAGTTCTCTAAGGTCTTCAGTGAACTAATTTCTTTTTCGGTTTTCATGGTCCACTCTACCGCAACATCATTAACGTTTTCTAGTGTGGTACTATTACTGTTGAAGTCTTTAATATCCTTCAGCGAATCTTTGGAATCACTTATTACTTTATAGATCAACTTTATCTTTCTGAAGATATATTTTTCAGCTAGCACCCTTACGATAAGATAGATTATCAGCAGTGACAGCAAGACATAGCACATCACTAGGTATACACTGACACTAGCGCCAGTGGTAGAAAAGAAATACACTAAAAAAGACAATATCATCTGACCCATCCAGATGGACAGAGAGATATATAAAGTAATTTGTCTTATAGTCAGATTCTTAAACAACTCACTAGCTTGAGTAAACGATAGAATTAAAATATAAATTTATAACCCACTCCTTTCATAGTCTTGATATAATCACTGCCTATTTTCTCTCGCAGCTTTCTGATGTGTACGTCTATAGTTCTATCGCCTACCAGTACTTCATTGCCCCAGACCTTACGCATTATCTCCTCTCTTTTGAAGACTTTACCAGGCTTAGAAACCAGTAGAGCTAGTAGCTCAAATTCTTTTTTGGCGAGAGGAATATTCTCATTACCTAATTGGAGTGAGAAAGCTTCTAGGTCTATCTTCAGATCGCCAAACTCAACCATCGACTTGATAGAACTATTACTGCTTCCCTTACGTCTCAGTAGAGCTCGTACTCTACTCGATAAGACATTGGGTCGTATGGGTTTAGTAATAAAGTCATCCCCACCAGCATCTAAGGCAGATATCTGAGTAAATGATTCTCCTCTTGCTGTCAAAAATGCAATCAAGGTATCATCGAACTCTGGTATCTTTCTGAGTTGCTGACACAGCTCCATACCGTCCATATTGGGCATCATGATATCCAAGAGTATGAGGTCAGGCCTAAACTCTTTAGCTACGGTAAGGCCCTCAAGCCCATCCCTTGCCGATGCCATTTGATAGCCTTCTTTTTCAAGATTGTACGTAAGTATCTCTACGATATCTTGCTCATCTTCTACTATAAGAATCTTCGCCTTCTTAGACATGGGTTTCCTTTATCTTAATTAGAATCTTTATCACGATTGATCTTCTTTTCCTTTTGCTTATTCACTCTTTTTTCCAGCATGATCACGGAATCTGAAATGATCCCATGGATCTTCTTATAAAGTTCAGGGCTGGACTGGATCACTTCTAGATCAGCCTCCACCTGCTTCAGGTCTACTTGATGAAGCTCCTCTATGATACTTTTATAATGAGCGACCAGGCTATCCTTCTGCTGGCTAGAGACATCTTTCAGTGCGGCTTCGGCTACATAAATATCTCTGACCACTTCCACAAATTTTGCCTGTGGATAGTGCCCTTCATATACCCGTGGCTCTTCCTTACAAGCGACTACAAAGGATAAACATAAGAATATGTATACTATTCTCTTCATTACTCTCTGACCAGCTTGGGGAAGTAGGCATTCTTCACATGCGTATTATGTGCTCCTAGATCTTGCCACTTTTCTGCTGACGAAATGAGATGCACTACGCCACAAGTAGGAATATTATCAAAATCTTGCTCTGCAAACTGATTAGCGAAGAAGGTGATCGTAGGATTATGGCTGAAGTAAGCTGGAAAGAGGTAGTCTTCAGAACAGTTATTTATAAGATAGAGCCAATCAGATTCAGACCCAAAATAAAGGTCCGTCTCCTTATCAAAACACTTAATCTCATTAGCGAATTCATTGTAGAAATGAGAAGCTGTACTATAGGCTCTATTGGCAGGACTAGAGATTAAGGCATCTATTATAAGGCCTTGTTCTCTGCAGTAACTGCTCATAAATGGCGCATCACGCCTCCCTCTGCCATTGAGTGGTCTATCTATATCCTGTAGGGATGCATCTGACCACGAGGACTTAGCATGTCTGACTAATAATAGTTGTTTCAATGCTTCTTTGATTTAAAGAGAATAAAGGTATTAACTTTGGAGGTTGCTAAAGCAATTTGGCACTTATTTAATATCTTAGGGATTAGAGCCGTTTAATATCAACATTGAAGATAAAAAGAAATAGAAAATTAGATCTTAAAGAAATTCTAGAGGATATAGACCCTTCTGAAATAAAGTCTTTTGTTCTTCAATATGCAAAGAATGATAAATCGTTTGAAGTTGCTCTGAAAGCCCATTTTATCTCTAAGCTGGTCACAGATGACCCAGATGCTAAGTATCGAAAGATCCTAGGTGAGATAGTACGGCCTCGTACCATTGCACATGACAAACTGAGCCAGACGACCAAGAAGACCATTCATAATGTCTTGAAAGATTTTACTTTCCAGATGTCCGACCTCCTCAGTATAGAGGACTACAAAGAGGCCTTTTATATCATCAGAAACTCTCTAGACAAAATTGCTTATATCCAGAACAGATATCAGGTGATGGATAAGACCTTGGAAAAATGTCGATTGGAATTTATCCATGGACTTAAAATTATCTTGGATCAAAACCTTGCGCCTCTATTTAGATCGCATATCGAGGCCTTACTCCTAGAAAACATCAAAAAATCTTATTTCATCCCAAAGAAGGAAAATCTAATTGCCGTATTGGATGATTATAATGTACTCACAGAAAGTGACAAGTCAGAGCTCCTGGAGACACTAGTCCTCAAATTCAAGGATGAATCAGAGGGACAGGACATGGCCATGACACTGATCCAGCTAGCCGTTCCTATTGCTACTCTAGCGAATGATCTGATATACAAAATAGATCATCTGGTCATCTTCCAAGGGCTCTCTGAATTTATAAAACAACGAAAGTTCAAAATCGTAGAATTCTTTATTCAGAATAAGCAGGTACAATTCAATCTACATCCCTTAGCTCTGGAGTGCCTGCTGTACAATGAAAAGGAGGAATACAGTCTACTGACCAGTACTCTGAACAAACTGACGACTTCTAATACGCCTATACTGGTGCTCAAGCAGGTCGTAGAAGAATTGTCTCCTCTGTACCTAAAGCAAAGCTTCACAGAAATCAAGAACTTGCTAGGGCAGTTGCCTTTTGGTCTTAGATGTACTTGCTATTTCAAAGCTGAAAAATATGATGAACTCATAAGCGAATTAAAAAATCAGAGAGACCTAGAATGGATCAAGGTCTATGATGATCAACTCATAAAACAAGGTAAAGCTCAAGAAATCCAACAACTATACTTAGATCTCTCTGTAGAACATCTAGAGACACATATAGGAAATAAGGCACATGAATTCGTAGGTAAAATCCAACAAAGACTCAGAGCCTTATCTCAGTTCAAAATGCTCACAGAAATACAGAAAGAACTCTTCACACTGTTTGCACATAAAGAAGAATTACACAAAGAAGAAAAATAAGAATTGATAGAAATTAAAGGGTTTATATTCGATCTGGATGGTGTAATAGTGGACACTGCCAAGTATCACTTTCTTTCATGGGTTAGACTCGCTGATAAGTTAGGTTTTGAACTCAATACTCAAGTGGAAGAAAGACTGAAAGGTATCAGTAGAATGGATAGTCTTAATATTGTCCTTGAGGAGGGTGGCATAGAAGCTACAGAAGATGAAAAAATACAACTGGCCAAGCAAAAAAATGATTGGTATCTGGAAAGCCTCAAAGATCTAGATGATAGTGTAGTACTGGAGGGAGTGATACCCTTTTTGGAAAGCTTAAAAGCAGAAGGTATACCACTAGCTGTCGGCTCAGCGAGTAGAAATGCAACCAGAATCCTACATAAGTTAGAGATGCAGCATTATTTCAGATCTATAGTGGATGGCAATATGGTCATCAAAACAAAGCCAGATCCCGAAGTATTTATCAATGCAGCAAGAGATTTACAATTTAGAGAGGATCATTGCATAGTTTTTGAGGATAGTAAGAAAGGTATAAAGGCAGCGAAAACAGGAGGCTTTAAGGTCATAGGTATCGGAAAGAAAGATGTCCTTACCGAAGCAGATACAGTAATAGAGCACTTTCTCGGTCATAATTATCGATCTATCCTGGACCTATATAACTAAGCAGTCTAACGCTGAGTAGTTAATAAAGAATTAATTCAAACAATTAAACAAGCATTTATACGTACTTTATAGTTGTATTTATTGTAGTTACAGTCAGAATGAAAATATATCTAAGCTTCATATTAACTTTTATCTCCTTTATCAGTGTTGCCCAGACTGAGCTAGTCCTCGAACGAGTAGAAGGCCTGAGGTCTGATGATAGAATAGAAGACATAGAAATCGAAAACAATCGTGTATGGATAGCCAGTAAGAATGGTGTCTATGCCTTTGACAATGATGTCAATGCACTCTCTCAGATTATTCAGCATGATAATGCACTCGCTGTCAAGGTTTCTGATAAAGGAAATATCTTCTCTGCCTACAATGACAAGACGCTTTTCTTTAATGAAGACAATCTCATAGATATAGAGACAAATTTCAGAAAGTTCTTGAATGCAGAATTTGAGTTTTCGGATATCGAAGTCTTTAACAATGAATTATGGGTGGGTTCCAATAGAGGAATTTTCATTTTCAATCTGAAAACAAAGAAGCTAGCTAAACATTACACTGCCGAAAATTCAGCTTTGAGATCTGATGAGGTTTCTTTTATCATCTACTCCTCTAACAACGAAAGCCTCTGGGTAGGTACCGCTGACGGTGCTCTAGAAATAAAAGACAGAAATAAGAAGTGGAAGTCGGAATACAAAGGCCAGAAGATGATAGCCGCTACCGAGAACATAGATGGCTTATGGCTCTTGTCAGATCAGGAACTCTATCTGATGATCAGTGGCAGAGAACATCCTCAGGGACTTAAACGTGGACTTTTCGAAGGAGAGGTAAACGACCTTGCACTTGATAAGGATAACAATCTCTATGTAGCCTCAGATATACTCACCAGATTCGACCCCTACCAAGATAAGCTAGAGAAGTATGGAGAAAACCTAGGCTTAGCCGCCAGTAAGTGTATGTCCCTCGCCAGTGATAACAAAGGTGCATTATGGCTCGGTACAGCTGACGCAGGACTCTTCAGGATATATTCTGACTCTATAGAGGTACAAGACTTAAGAATAAGCATCTTACTAGACAAGCCTATCTCCTGCCCTGATGCGATGGATGGTGCGCTCCAGCTCAGTGTCAATGGTGGAACTGCTCCGTACAAATATTACTGGGAAAGAGCCAGACTAAAAGGACAATCAAACCCAACCAGACTAAAAGCCGGTACATACAAAGTTACTGTAGAAGATAACCTAGGGGCTAGAGCCTACTCTTCTATCAAAATAGATGACCCTAAAAAACTAGCGAATAGGGTCGCTAAGAAAGAAGCAGTCTCTAGAGCTTCTAGTAAAGATGGTTATGCCATCGTCAGTCCTAAAGGAGGAACACCTCCCTATACTGTACTCTGGGGTAATAAGGAGAAAGGTCTAGAAGCAAAAAAGCTCAGTCACGGATATAACTACCTTACGATTACCGACGCGAATGGATGTAGTATCGTAGAAACTATCAAAATAGATAAGCCTCGTATCCTACCTGAGTTAGATATTGCCAAGATAAAAGTAGGACAGACTCTACAGATTAATAAATTATATTTCCAAGCGGATTCTAGCTCCATCACTTCAGAGTCTTATGATGTGCTAGAAGAAGTCCATGAGTTCATGGAGGAAAACAGCAAGGTATTCATAGAGATAGGCGGTCATACTAACAATCAACCCCCTGATGAATACTGTGACAGACTTTCTTCTTCGAGAGCTCAGACAGTCGCGGAATTCTTATACTCTAAAGGGATAGGTGAAGAACGTATTTCTTACAAGGGCTATGGTAAGAGAAAACCCATCGCGACGAACGAGACTGTCGTCGGCAGACGAAAAAATCAGCGGGTAGAAATCAAGATACTCCGCGTAGAAAGCTAATACACAAAGCTTTTCTTAGTTAAATTCTTTCAGAGTTAAAATCTAGAACGGTTTTCTATATATTGATATAGATTAACTAACTAACACTTATTCGGTTGAACAAATATGTAGCTGAGTTCATAGGAACATTTTTCCTTGTTCTGACGGTCATTTGTGCAGTGAATTCTGATATGGCTCCTGCCTTTCATCCTATTGCCATTGGGACGATGCTGATAGGTATGATCTTCGCTGCAGGTCATATCTCCGCTGCTCACTTCAATCCAACGGTAACTTTATGTCTGTGGATGAGAGGAACCTGTGCTACCAAGGACATCGCAGGATATGTCATCGCACAATTATTAGCCAGTGTCATTGCTGCCTATGTAGGTGGGAATATCTTAGGCAAGATCCCTACCGAAGCGGCGACCAATATGGATATTCTGCCAGCCATGGTGGCCGAGACCCTCGGTACTTTTGCACTCGTATGGGTTATCTTAAATGTGGCCACCACTAAGATCAATGCTGGAAATTCCTTCTATGGATTGGCGATAGGATTTACAGTGACAGGTTGCGCCTATATCTTAGGTGGGTATGGCTCATATGGCTGTTTTAATCCAGCAGTTGCTATAGCCACTCTTATCAATGGCCTAAATACTGTGGCTAATATAGGGCCCATAATCATAGCGAATATAATAGGAGGTGTCTTGGCTGTAATAGCATTTAAGGCTACATATACAGAGTAAGCAGATAAAAGTTGATCCTCTTTTTGTGAATCAGATAAACAAAAAAAGGCTGCTCATTTCTGAGCAAGCCTCTTTTCTTTAATCCTGTTTTGTAGGGACAAGATGCTACACCTCTGTATCCATCTTATCAGTCACCACGTAATACCGAGGATCATCTATATCTGTTTTGATATGGTCTGTCCATTTAGGATTAGCTTTCATCAGGAGTTCCTTACATTCAGGACTTAGGTGAGATAGTGTGATTTTTCTACCCGAGTCTAAGTATTTATTGGCTAAATTTCTGAGAGCTTCTAGACCTGAATGGTCGCTGACCTTAGATTCTATAAAATCTAATTCCACATTATCGGGATCATTCTTGACGTCAAACTTCGCATTGAAATTTTGTACAGAACCGAAAAATAAGGGGCCCCATATTTCATATACTTTAGTACCATCCTCTTTCATTCTTTTTCTAGCTCTAATCATCGTTGCATTCTTCCATGCAAAAACTAAGGCTGACATTATCACCCCAGCTATAACCGCGATTGCCAAATCATGCCAAACCGTAATAACAGATACAGCAATAAGTACAAAGGCATCTGGCTTAGGTATCTTATGTAAAATTCTAAAACTACTCCATGCAAAAGTCCCAATGACCACCATAAACATGACGCCTACTAGAGCTGCAATAGGAATCTGCTCTATCAGTGCAGAGCCAAATAAGACAAAGCTTAGTAAAGTTAATGCGGCTACAATTCCAGATAATCTTCCTCGTCCTCCTGACTCCACATTAATGATAGACTGCCCGATCATCGCACAGCCTCCCATTCCTCCAAAAAGTCCACAAAGTATATTACCGACTCCTTGTGCTATACATTCTCTATTTCCACTACCTCTCGTTTCTGTAATTTCATCTACTAAATTCAAAGTCATTAGCGATTCTATAAGACCTACTGCAGCCAATAAAAATGCTGTAGATAGTATCAAGCCCCAATGCGGTCCTATCGTATCTGTCATGGCGAATACCTGACTCTGGAAAGTAGGCAAGCCTCCATTTAGTCCTGTACCTCCTCCATCTCTTATGAATGACCCTACAGTGCTTACATCTATATTTCCTAGAATAGTGACTGCTGCCACTATCACTATTGCTGCCAATGCAGAAGGGATCTTGGTGGTCAACTTAGGTAAGAAATACATAATCGCCATTGTCAATCCTACTAGACCTAACATGATATACAAGCGAGAGCCTGACAGCCAGGTAGCTACACCATCAATATTTTCCTTGAACATACCTAGCTGAGAGAGGAAGATGACTATAGCTAGACCATTGACAAAACCCATCATTACAGGATGTGGGATCAATCGCACAAACTTCCCTAGCCGGGCGACGCCACCTAGAATCTGTATGAGCCCCACTATGATAAGGGTCGCTAAAAGCCACTGGAGACCTAGGTTAGGAATTGCTTCATCTAGAGCCATACCTACTGCATTACCTTCTTGGATCATATGCACCATGACTACTGCCATCGCACCTGTGGCACCAGAGATCATCCCTGGCCTTCCTCCGAAGACTGCTGTAATTATTCCCATAATGAAAGCACCATAGAGCCCTACCAAGGGATCTAGCCCTGCCACAAAGGCAAAAGCCACTGCTTCAGGGACCAAAGCTAGCGCTACTGTCAGACCTGAGAGTATATCATTTTTAGGATTGGCCGTTAGATTTTTTAACATCGCCGTCATACTTCCTTTTTTGTTCATTCAAAAAGCTGACGAATATATAAGTTATATAGGGTAATATCAGCTAAACAGCTTTATTATATGACCAATAATCATAATATGAAAAAACCTAGAAAACACAATATTAGGTAGGGATATAAGCAATTCAAATTTTGAAACGCTAGTGAATCTATATCCCACTATTAGTTCTGTGATAGCCACTATACTCCGTACAGAACTTTTTTCACAATAAGTTTGGTCTTAGAGCACTTGGCTTACATAGATCTTCTATACTTCCCTCCTACAGCAAATAAGGCATTGGTGATCTGCCCCAAGGTGCAGGTCTTAGTGACTCTCATAAGTTCATCAAAAAGATTCTCATTAGCGACAGAAGATTTTTGCAGTTGCTTTAATTCTCCTGAAGTTTCATCCTTATAAAGGTCGTGCAGCGCAGTTAGGTTTGTGATCTGCAATTCCTTTTCTTCTTCTGTAGCCCTAATAACTTCATCAGGTATTACTGTAGGTGAGCCCTTGGAAGACAAGAAGGTATTTACTCCTATAATTGGATATTCGCCAGTATGCTTTAGCGTCTCGTAGTAGAGGCTTTCTTCCTGTATCTTACTTCTCTGGTACATTGTTTCCATAGCACCCAAGACACCACCTCTCTCAGTAATCCTATCGAATTCTGTCAAGACTGCCTGCTCTACTAAATCTGTAAGCTCTTCTATTATAAATGAACCTTGTAGTGGATTCTCATTTTTAGCCAAGCCCAACTCATGATTTATAATCATCTGAATGGCAACTGCTCTTCTAACACTGTCTTCAGTAGGTGTCGTGATGGCCTCATCGTAGGCATTGGTATGAAGAGAGTTACAGTTATCATAGATGGCATACAGAGCCTGTAAAGTCGTCCTTATATCATTGAAGTCAATCTCCTGAGCATGCAGAGATCTACCAGAGGTCTGGATGTGGTATTTTAGTTTCTGAGCTCTTTCGTTGGCGCCATACTTATACTTCATAGCCTTAGACCAAATCTTTCTGGCTACCCTTCCGATGACCGCATATTCTGGATCTACGCCATTAGAGAAGAAGAAAGATAAATTAGGTGCAAAGGCATTAATATCCATGCCCCTTGCTAGATAGTACTCCACAAAAGTAAAACCATTGGCTAGTGTAAAGGCCAATTGTGTTATTGGGTTTGCCCCTGCTTCTGCTATATGATAACCAGAAATAGACACAGAATAAAAATTCCTAACCCCATGATTTATAAAATACTGTTGGACATCTCCCATTAATCTTAGGGAGAACTCGGTAGAAAAGATGCAGGTGTTTTGTGCCTGATCCTCCTTCAGTATATCTGCTTGGACAGTTCCTCTTACCGATTTAAGAGCCTTAGCTTTTAGCTCCTCATATAATGCTGGCTCTAGTACTTGGTCTCCGGTAAGTCCTAAGAGCATTAATCCTAAACCATCATTCCCTTCAGGAATATCACCCTCATATTTCGGTCTTGTCAGACCCTTAGCGTCATATACCTCTTTGAACTTCGCTTCCACTTTAGCTTCAAGACCATGCTCCTTTATATACAATTCGCATTGCTGATCTATGGCTGCATTCATAAAGAAAGCTGCTATGGTCGCAGCGGGACCATTAATCGTCATGGACACAGAAGTCTTAGGATTACATAGGTCAAAGCCAGAGTACAATTTCTTAGCATCATTCAGCGAGCTGATATTCACTCCAGAGTTCCCGACCTTACCATAGATGTCAGGTCTATGATCAGGGTCCTCTCCATACAGCGTTACTGAGTCAAAGGCTGTAGATAACCGTTTAGCAGGCATCCCATTAGATAAATAATGGAATCGCTTATTCGTTCTTTCTGGGCCACCTTCTCCTGCAAACATACGAGTAGGGTCCTCTCCTTTTCTCTTGAAAGGAAAGACTCCTGCAGCATAAGGAAATTCTCCTGGAACATTCTCTTGCTTACTCCATCTTAGTATTTCTCCCCAGTCCTTATACTTCGGAAGGACCACTTTAGGGATTTGGTTCTGAGACAGTGACTTAGTATAGTTCTCTACTTTTATCTCTTTATCTCTTACTTTATAAGTAAAGTGCTCTTGTTCGTAAGCCTCTTTCTTTGAAGCCCAATGCTCTAGTAGATCTTTATTTTCTTTAGTTAGTTCTTGCTCCAGGTCTTCTTGTGTCTTCGTTAGCACTTCTTTGACAGAAGAATCCTTGACTAGTTCTATGGTATTTTTGACGCCATAAAGCTGGCTTGCTATTGTACTTTGAGCTTCTACTTCGGTGTCATACTTTCTGATTGTTTCTGATATCTCAGAAAGGTAACGTACTCTAGCAGGGGGTATAATGAATTGCTTGGCACTATCTCCTTCTACCAGCTCTTCTATCTTATTCTTCGGAAACAGAAGATCCATCATTTCATTGAAGACGGTGTTCACTCCAGGGTCATTAAACTGAGAAGCTATAGTCCCAAAGACAGGCATCGTATCTGGATCTTCATGCCATAGGTCATGGTTACGCTGGTACTGTTTCTTTACATCTCTAAGTGCATCTAGTGATCCTCTCTTGTCAAATTTATTGATGACGATCATATCTGCAAAATCGAGCATGTCTATTTTTTCTAACTGAGAAGCTGCTCCAAATTCAGGTGTCATCACATAGACTGAAGTATCCGCATGATCTACAATCTCAGAATCCGACTGGCCTATCCCAGAGGTCTCTAAGATGATCAGGTCAAAGCCTGCATTTTTTAGAATGGCAATAGTACCGTCTATGTGCTTATTAAGCGCCACATTATATTGTCTAGTAGCGAGCGATCGCATAAAGACTCTGGAGTCTGCAATAGAATTCATCCTGATTCTATCGCCTAATAATGCGCCACCTGTTTTTCTCTTGGAAGGGTCTACTGAGATAATTGCTAAATTCTTGTCTGGACACATAGCCAAGTAGCGGAGTACGAGCTCGTCTACAAGACTAGATTTTCCAGCACCACCTGTTCCAGTTATTCCTAGCACAGGTGTCTTAGAATCTTCAGCTTGCTTCTTTAGATCTGCGACCCAAGACTTATTTTCCTCTGGGTAATTTTCTATGGCAGAGATCAGTCTTGAAATAGCTAAAGGATCTTTTGCAGATATCTTTTTTAGCTGACCATTGAGCTGTTCTGCTATGGGATAATCACACTGCTCCAAGAGATCATTAATCATCCCTTGCAAGCCCATCGCTCTACCGTCGTCAGGAGAGTAGATTCTCGTGATGCCATAATTATGTAGGTCCTCTATCTCAGAAGGGAGGATCGTACCTCCACCACCACCGAAGATCTTAATATGTTCAGCACCTTTTTCCTTGAGTAAGTCATAGGCATACTTGAAGAATTCATTATGTCCTCCCTGATAGGAGGTCAAAGCAATACCTTGTACATCTTCTTCTATAGCAGCATCTACAATCTCATGGACTGGTCTATTGTGACCTAGATGAATGACCTCAGCTCCTGAGCGCTGTATGATTCTACGCATGATATTTATAGCGGCATCATGACCATCAAAGAGAGAGCCTGCAGTGAGTATTCTTACCTTATTCTTGGCAGTATATGGTGCTATTTTTTCCATACTATAAATATAGCTGAGAATGGCTATAAGTAGTTTAGTTAAAATAGAATAATTTTTAGTCAGTATTGACTAGAGGAGGAATTTTCTTAAATACGTGTTATTAGGTTTAAAAACGAAGGGTTGCCTAAATCTCAGCCCTGAAGAGATTATACATGCATCACCTTTTCTGTAGTGTCTTTGCCATTATGAATCGCTCAGGTAATTCAATTGAATCACTTTCACTTCCTTCTAAAATCTGCAAAGCATTCATTATTGAAAATGAACTTCCTTTATCTTTATGATAGGTCGTAAGCTGCAAAGGACAT
>CAKZVK010000087.1 GCA_937921825.1 uncultured Saprospiraceae bacterium | reverse complement strand
ACCTGTGGTATGGACACTACCCTATTCTGCCAATGTTACTTTACAGCAGATCGGTCTGATTTTATTACTAGCCGGTATTGGAGTCAATTCAGGTACTGCTTTTATATCTAGTCTAAGTATGGCGAGTATCTGGATAGTGACCGCTAGCGTTATAATCTCTATGATGACGGGTATTGCTATCCTCTTTTTTGGATATAAAGTCGTAGGTATGCCATTCAGCTTACTACTAGGTATCGTTTCTAACCAGCCGGCTATTCTAGATTTTGCGCTTTCTAAATCCAAGAACAGTATTCCTGAATATGGCTACACGATGATGTTTCCTATTGCTTCGATTATGAAAATCGTAATCGCCCAGCTGATGTTCATTTTGCTCATGGGTAGCTAATTTTTAAACATCAAAAACAAGCTAGACTAGAGTGCATCTATCCTAAGCAGCTCTACCAGGTATTCTCAAGCCATAAGTGCCAACTAATCTACCAAGTTGTGGTCGGATGTTATAGGCCATTCCTATCTCTAACAATTGCAGTGGAAACCTTATTGAATCCTTCAAAGTTATTTTAGACCCTTCGACTTCTTCCCAACTCATCAATCCCACTTCTGATACTTTATCCATTACAGTATGACCCATCAGTCTCTTCATTCTCACAAAGATCTCTACGTCAAATAACCATCTAGATAAAAAGCTCGCATGGAATATATAACCGGCAGTAGATCTATTAAAGACTTTAGCTCCACATTGTGTATCCTTCACAGGCATACCGATAATAAGATTTATAAAACGACCAACTATTGCGCTTGCCGCTTTTCTAAAAGAACTTCTCTCTATCTCAGTCTCTGTATTTAATTTTCTGGATCCAAAAACCATACTTTTTCTACCCACTCTCAGTATCTGCACTAATCGTGTATAATCCTCGAAGCCTGTAGCTAGGTCAGCATCTAGAAATCCGATAGTGTCCACATCTTCACTGAGCAACCTCTGAGCCCCTTGTCTTACCGCTTCAGCTTTTCCAGCATTTTGTTCTAGATTCACAATAATGACTTGTGCCTTACTATTTTGAGCTTGAAAGTTCTGTAGCTGATTATAAGTCTCATCTTGACTTCCATCATTTACAAAGCAAAGAACATAATTAGGATTGGTCTCGATAAATTCTTGAAACTCCTCAAACTTGAGTCTATTAGCTTCATTGTAGCAAGGTATAATTATTCCATTTTTCATTCTTCCGTGGTTTTGACTTTAAGTGAATTCGATTTTCAATACAAATGTGCAGCTACATCAGACTTGAAATCGTCGATATTCTATATCCTAAGCCTATCATTCGAGAAATGGTATGGAAGCTTAGATTTTTGGAATTGTATTTCTTTCTTATAGATGCTACCTTGAGTAGGAATAGAATATGGGAAAAGGTCATTGAATAAAGCAAGACAATATTATCTCCTTGCTCTGCTCTTAGCATTGCTGCTGCATGGTACAGTACTCTCATTCACAATTGGGAATACTTATGATGCTTATGTGCATATGTTTTTCGGCAGTCATTATGCAGAAGGCTGGTTTGAAACCTGGAACTATAAGTGGTACACAGGATTCACGATGACCAGCTATCCACCTTTAGTCCACCAGATTATTGCTCTGCTTTCTTACATTATGGGTTTGAAGGCGGCGTTCATCTTGTGGACTCTTGTGGTGATAGGTCTATTTATCAGAGGCATCTACCATTTCTCACAGATCTGGGTCTCACAATTGGTAGCAGGATATACTTGTCTATTGGCCGTCTTATCGTCATCCTATATCGAGGCAGTACACATTTTTGGACAATTGCCCAGCATCACAGGACTGGCTCTACTCTTGAATGCCTGTCCTGAATTATATAGATGGATTAGATTCAATCGTTGGTCATACTTTGTTACGGGTTGCTCTATTATAGCTTGTCTGACTTGTGCTCATCATGTCACGACCATTTTTGGGATGGTCTTTTTTATAGCTCCAGTTCTCGGCGTCGCAGTACTTGACATTGTGGCTGAAGAAAAAGGAGGTATCGATAAGGTAAGGGCGACTGACTTTCTAGCCAAGGTCTTCAGATTATCACCAAAGGCTATCCTATTAGGAGTTACGCTGATAGGGATTACTATCTGCATGATCTTCCCTTACTGGTACTGGAGTAAATCTGACCCCATTCTACAAGTAAGCATCCCTCATGGATCTAGAGCTAATTTTCTAGAAGAGACCTCTCTAGGTTTAGTATTTTTTATTATTCCCTGGGGTATGATGTTGTTCTTTCTTCCAGGTATTCTGCATAAGGTTTTCCATAAACGAAATATATTCTTAGGCCTATCCTACATCTTATTACTTATACTTGGCACTGGAGGGACCACACCTATTCCAATACTAATACTTGGTGAGAATGCTTTTAATATTCTAACCTTAGATAGATTCACCTTTTGGGCTTCCATTATTGCCTTGCCTTTCTTTGGATATTTAGTGCATAGCTTAGTGGAAGGAGGATTAGCTGATTTTCTAAAAGCTGCAGTTTCTAATTTATTTCAAAAAACAGTTGCACTAACCTTAGCCATTCTCATAGTCATCACTGCGGCATTGGTTATCAATTTTGGAAACTTCAAATCTTTACAACCTGATGCAATAGATGTAGATCCCATCGTGGATTTCTTACACCGAGATGGACATGATAGATGGCGATTTATGACCTTAGGATTTGGTGACCAGATGGCTTGGTTGTCAGCCAATACTAAAGCCCTCAGTGTCGATGGCAACTACCACTCTGCTAGACGACTACCAGAACTAACTACTAGAGCAGTAGAAAGAATCGAAAACTCAAAACATCTGGGCGAAGAAGGCCTGGAAGCTCTGAGAGAATTTATTTCGCTACCCGAAAAGTATAA
>CAKZVK010000086.1 GCA_937921825.1 uncultured Saprospiraceae bacterium | reverse complement strand
GAACATCCGAACTAATAGATTTATAAAAATGGATTGAAAACTGTCTGTTGTCGAAGTGAACTATTTTAGATAATTCAGTATCATCTATTGAGGTAAAGATGTATTTAGGAAAGAACTACAAGTCAGTCAAAAGAAAAAGTTTTGTCAAGATATAATCTATATAAAATTTGTTGCTGGGCTATTAGCTTCACTTGCATACAAGCCATCGTGGCCCAGCAACCATTTCATATTCCCTTTGACTTTGATTACCATCAACAGCAAGCCTTTAAAGTATTTTCTTTAGATTCTAACATTTATTTATCAGGAATAGCTCTGCCTAAGGAAATGCCTGATAATGAAAGGACTATCTATATGGCTAAGTTTGATGATAAGGGGCAGCTTGAGAGCCATGTCATTTATGAAGATGATGATAATGGTCATACTTACTCTAATAATTGCAGAGATATTGTTCATATTGGTGATGAACTTTTTATGGCTAATGACAACTCGTCTAATGTCAATGATTTTGTATCATATCAACTTGTCTCAGGTTATAATCTGTTAGAAGACAGCTTACGAATAGTTCATATCGTAGAATCTGAAATTGAAGGAGAAAAATCTCCTTCCAGTTCTGTGCTTGCGAAAAGCATTGACAATAAGTTAGTACTTGTTTTAAGGGGATGGACATTGGAAGACGATGGAGTTGATATTATCCTAAAAGTTATTGATCCAATTAATAACACTGTGGATGAAAACGCGTTCTTTCTTTCTAAAGAGTTTCATAACTATTATGTCTATGAATTGATAGAATCAGATAGTGAATATAATCTTATTGGGTATTTACATAGAGAAGATACCAATCAGTTTTCATTGTTCTGCATACGATTAGATGAAGAATTTAAATTAATAGGTGAACATCACTTTACAGATCTAAACTATATTGGAGGCACTTTAGATGCTCATCTTTCTCATGACGAAGATCTAATGATCTCTGCTATTCATTTTACTGTCTCAAATCAGAACGACTGGTTGTATAAACCAATAAGTTTGAGGCTAGATACGGATTTAAATATTCTATGGCAGCTACCATTTGGGGAGCAGGATTTTTCAGGGTCTCATACAACTTTTACAGATATAAAGGAGTCCCATGATAAAGATGGGTCGATGTTAATAGGATTCAGAGAAACAGGAATACAAAATAACTCGGTTGGTGTAATAGGAAAAATTAGTAATGAAGGAGATAGCATCTTCTATAAACACATACAGCCCTTAGATGGCTATTATAGGCTAGCACTGTATGACATGACAGTTACACCTGATGGAAACTACTTAGCAACAGGTAATACTTGGTCTATAGAGAATCAGGATTCTGTATATTTTGAAGGTGTACTAATCAAGTTTGATGAAAACGGAAATATTTGTGACAGGAATAAAACATCTTCATCACAAATACAGTTGCCAGATATAGAGCTATCACTCTATCCCAATCCAGCTTCAGAAGTACTATATATCGATACAGGCATAAGTCTAAAAACTATATCTATTTTCGATAGTTATGGACAATTAATTTTAACCAAGAATGATCTTAGTCCAAGCACTATTTATTACCAATCTGTTATCAATTATCCTCCAGGACAATATTATATTCATATAACTTCAAATGAAGGTCTTACTTACATTGAACGGATTATTATTATGTAGATCTTCATACTTTTTACTCAGCAAGTTACTACTCAATAGAGGCTTCGTAAGCTGCAATCAGGTCTATCATCATATTGTAGCTTTTGAAGCCAGCGGTCTAATTGGCTCATGTAAGGTCCTTAGACTTTGACAAACTTTCTTATTCTGCTGCCTTTCTCAGTAGCTAGAGATAAAAAATAGATTCCTTTCGGAAGTGAAGAAGTGTCTAAATCAAATTTACTTGTAGTTAAAGCAGAATAGCTCCATTCCTGTAATTGCTTTCCTGTGATGTCAGAGATGGATACCGCCTTTATCTTTATCGGGAGATCTAATTCAATAGTAACTGATTCATAAACAGGATTAGGGTATATTGTCATATCGAAGTCTGCACCTTCTGAGTCAAATGTTCTGTCTAACATTAGCAAAGAGTCGCAAAAACTTTTATCAGGTTCAGAGCCAAAGTAAGGAATATTAGGAATGGAATTACTGTTCCATACTACTGAACCATCTTTCTCAGGAAACTTTAATCCACGTTGTTCCAGATCACATAACTGGCCCTTGTTATTCGGTTTATGTATTATGTGATAACTACTAGTGGCTCCCCAGCTTGTAATATAAATTTTGCCGTCCGGTGCCAACATAGACTGGTGGAATATTGTAGACTGTGGGTCTTGAGTGCCATCCCAAATACCAACAAGTTCTCTAGAGTTATCAATTGTATCAGCTAATAAATCAAACTGGTAGAGATGCTCTCTTGCAGAGATGTATAGGTATTGAGAACTTGGTGAAATTGCTGCTCCAGATTGTATCTGAATGTCATCAGGCAAATACATTTCTTCTCTAGAAGTCAACTTTCCTGTTAAGTTATCGAAGTTGTAAACATAGATGCCATTTTGTGGATTGTATCGCACATAAGTCTTTCCATCAGGCGAAAAACAAGATGAACCAACTCCAGATCTGACCCACTCCAGTCCTGTACAAGATTTCACTGGTTCTTGAAAACCATTTTCATCGAGAAGTACAGAGAAGAAACAATTGGAGCCAAATTTCAATACTGTTATCCACCAATCCCTTCCATTGGCATGTCTAGTACAGGAAATATTTCCTGGAGACAAAGTGTCTGATAATATAGGAATCAATTTCTGGGTAACAGCACCAATACCATTATTCTCCTCTAAATCTAAAACAGAATACTTCAAGTTTACGGCAACAGGTGTATTTTGAAGGTAAATCTCTAGACTAATCTCTAAATTGAGATAGTAATAAATACTATCATTACAAATTGCAGGTAGGATGATAGCTCCAAAAATTCCTGAAGCATCAGAATCTGGATTAGTGCATCCAAAATACTGGCCATTTGGGAAGATGTTTTCACTGTTTGGAATTAGATTGTGATTTTTATTCCATATAGCACATCCGTTAGAATAAAAAAGTAGGTCACCATTCTTATCTGACATACAAGTCGTTGTTCCTCCTGAAACACTAACTCTTTTTTCAAATAATGAAACTTGAGCCGGATTTTTATTGAAGTCGATCAAGGTGCCTGCAGGGTAATTCTGTCCCCCTTGACCTATGACCCAGGTGTTTCCATGTTTCAGCTCCTGAGAAATTCCATCAAAGACTAAGAGAATTAAAGAGATTATAATATACAGTACTTTCATTCACGATGTTTTAATTGTATTAAGGTATAATCCAGCTCTAGTCTATGTTATCTAATCTGATAAACTTTTCCTCGAATCAATAAGAACTATAAGATATTAATTTTTTAGTTTACAAATTATCGGTTAAGGTATAATTGAAATAGAACTTTAAAATCAAAAATCAAAAATCAAAAATCAAAAGTCAAGCTTGACAAACTTCCCACTGCCTATTCTAACATCTACATCATAAATCTCATACACATAGATACCTGAGGAAAGTCCGCTCAGGTCTATTAATGTCGTCGTGCCTCCTAAAGTAATTTTGCTTATGTAATGTCCAGTCTGATCATAGATTCTGATATGTGCAGTCTGGGGAAGATAATCATGGAAAGCAACTCGCGTATAGTCCTCTACCGGATTAGGAAAGACAGTGATATGTCTTTCTTGTTCTGTCTCTGATAAAGAAGATACACCTAGATATAAAGTATCACAACTAGTATCTGTACTATACTCATTACTTACTGTAAGGCATACCCGATAGGCGCCATCTTCTGTGTAACTATGAGTAGGGAAGCGTAGCGTAGAGTTATTGCCATCTCCAAAATCCCATTCCCACACCGAAGGCTCAAAATAAGAAAGGTCTACAAAGTCTAGTGACAAGTAATCAACAGTATCTTGCTCAAAGCGAAAGCGAGAGACAGGATGATTATCTAAGCCTAAGGTGTCACATGAGCTGCCATCTAAAGGGCCTAGGCGGAGGGTAGGAAAAGTAGGAATTGTACCAAGAACATATGTAGGAAGAGTGATCCCATTTTGTTCTGGATGACAGCTGTCGGCAGCTTCATTCGGCTTATGGATAATATGCATCTTTGTGTTCTGACCTGCGTTAGCAAT
>CAKZVK010000085.1 GCA_937921825.1 uncultured Saprospiraceae bacterium | reverse complement strand
TAACTACAAATGAACAACTAGCTGTATTCCCACAAGCATCTGTTGCCTGGTAAGTGACCATATTATCTCCTGGAGGGAATGCGGCGCCAGATGGCAAACCTGAAAGTAGAGCTACTTGTGGTGTATCACAGTTATCAGTTGCTGTCGGTATATTATAGGTGACAGAACCACAAGAAGTAGTCGTCACAGAACTATTACTACAGTCTATGACAGGTGGTACATATTCTACCACTTGGATAGAAGTTGTGCTATTAGAAAAATTATTATTGGCATCAGAGGCAAAGACAACATAGTTATTCACTCCTATATCTGCACAACTAAATGGCCCTGCAGTAAATGAGGTCGTAGTAATACCACAATTATCAAAACTGCCTCCATCTATAAGATCAAAAGTCGCTGCTGGCGCAAATCCATTAGCATCTAATTCTATAATACCTTGTTGCAAAACCAAAGTAGGTGGGATACTATCAGTGCTTTCTATCTGATAAAATCCATTTCTTACACAGCCATTGCCGTCTGTCAGATTGTAGGCATATAGCCCCGCTCCTAGGTTAGTCAAGGTATCTTGAATATTAATTAGGGTATCCATACCGTTTATAACAGTATCATTAGTCAGTCCATTGGACCAGCTCATCACATAATCCCCTACTCCCCCAGAAATGGCAACTAGTATCTCTCCATCAGTGTCACCTATACAGTCTAGATTAGACAATCCCAATAGAGTAACATCTAACGAATCTGGCTGTGTGATGACTAAGTTAGAAAGTGTCTGGCTACATCCTGCGGCATCTGTCACTGTCACTGCATAAGTGCCTGCTGGAGCTGCTGGAAGGTTAGCTAATGTTGTACTATCTGACCAAGCATAACTCAATGGTTGTACTGCCCCCATAATAGAGAGGCCTATCATTCCCGTGCTTTCGCCATAGCAAGCGACATCTGAGATCATAGGTGCTACTGCTAGAGCACAGGGGCCACCGGATACTGTTATTGAGCCACTAATTTCACAGTCATTATTGTCAGTTACAATCACCGTATAAGTTCCTGCCGGTAAGCCTGTAATGGTTGCTGTATTATCACCATTAGACCAATCGTAATCATAAGGAATTGTACCTCCACTTACCATAGCTGAAGCAGTACCATCCATAGCTCCTGTGGAACTAATATCAGTACTGGATAGATCTAAGTCTAGCTCAGTCGGTTCAGTAATTTCAAACTCAAACTCTGCAGTACAACCTTCTCCATCTGTTACAGTAGTAAAGTAAGTGCCTGCCGATAAATCTTCTTGAAAACAGCCACTTCCTAAGGTCGCCCAGTCACAAGTGTAATTTCCATTACCTCCTATTGGGCCTAACTCTATTACTCCATCATCACCATCGTTACAACTCACATTCATGATATCTGTGTCTGTGGTTATTTCATTTGGTTCATTAATCACAACAGAAGCTGTCGCAGTCTCTCCATTATTATCTGTAACTGTCACAGTATGTGTGCCTTCATCTAGCATAGTGGCCAGAGCTGTATCTTCCCCATTGTCCCATTCATAAGAATACGGTGTCGCTCCTGACGAAGCTTCTGCTTCTGCAGTACCATCGTTTCCACCAAAGCAAGTCACATCAGTCTGATCTATAATATTCACATCTACTGTGGCTACTGCCGTAACAGACATGGTGAACTGATCACAGAAGACATCATCTCCACCTGAGTTATTGTTTCCATTAGCGACAACGACACAATAGTAGTAAGTGACATCGTCTGTAATATTTGGAGCAAACCAAGAGGTCCCCCAAACTTCGGTCCCACTGCCGTCTAAAGTCGAAGCAGGTTGGTGACCCCAATATTCTCTTCCATTACTGGTAATGAAGGTCCCATCACCAACTCCACTCCACGTTCCTGCATTATTTTCATTGGTATCATCGATCACTACCATTGAGAAACCAGCTTCCATAGGGCTGCCAGTATAATTGACTTCGAGAAGGACATCGTTCTCTTGATTACCCATGACAGAGCTAGGAGGCCCTATCAGATTCACACTTACGCCAAAATTGTTATTGTTAGCATGGCAATTTTGACAAGTGCCATTATCACCTGGTGCCCCTGTTCTCTGAGTCGGAAAAGTACCAGAAAAGGCCATTAATAAGGTACTAAGGATACAAAAAGCGCCGAGCACTCTTGCTTTGTTATTGAATCTCATAAAAAGGATGTTATTAATTGAAAGTAGTTATATTTTGGGAATTACATTGTAAGGATACAGACCTGAAATAAACTTCTTTCTCTAGAAGAGAAAAAGTAGATATTTGGGGTCTTAATAATTAATATATCAATACAGTCTCTATGTTAACGAATCGACTGATTTTATGTGCTGCCCTTCTGATAAGTTATTTTACTCTTAATGCGCAAGACAGCATCACTGTAGAAAAGCTCTGGGGAGAATATGCCTACATGGCCAAACGTGTCCCTGGTTTTAATTTTATGAACGATGGTCAGCATTACACAAGACTAGAAGCCAATAAAATAAAAAAGTACGATCTGACCTCTGGTGCATTTGTAGAAGACATCCTCAGTGGGAATATGCTGAAAGGGATGTCTGGCTTTGAAGGAAAGATAGATTCATATCATTTTAATAACGATGAATCAGCGATCATTATAGAATCAGAGTCCGAAGCTATCTACAGACATTCTTCTAAGGCCTATTTCTATATCTATAACAGAAAGAATAAATCATTGACTCCTGTCTTTCAAGATGACAAAGTCCTCCACGCTACCCTCTCCCCTGATGGCAGCAAGGTGGCCTACGTATGGGCTAACGATTTATATTACCTCAATCTTTCTGATGGTATCACCCACCCTATCACCGATGATGGAAAAACGAATGCCATAATAAATGGTTCTGCAGATTGGGTCTATGAAGAAGAATTTGCTTTTACCAAGGCCTTCCATTGGAGTCCTGACAGTAAGAAAATTGCTTTTCTAAGATTTGATGAGACTGAAGTACCAGAGTTTACAATGACAAAATTCAACAATGATTTGTATCCAGAATATGTCACTTTTAAATATCCTAAGGTCGGAGAGAAAAATGCAATTGTCACAGCCCATTGTTATTCCTTAGCAATGGATAAAACCACAACTGTACAGCTAGAGGAAGATAAAGAATTTTACCTGCCTAGAATCATGTGGACCAATGATCCCAATAAGATCATGCTCTACAAGATGAATAGACATCAAAACAACCTACAACTACTCCTTGCAGATGCACAGACAGGACAAACGACTTTGGCTCTGGAAGAAAACAATAAGTACTTCATAGAAATCACTGACGATATCCGTTTCCTCAAAAACAATAAAGAATTTATCTGGTCTAGTGAGAAAAGTGGTTACAATCATCTTTACCTTTATGACTTCAATGGTAAAGAAAAAGCTAAGCTAACCCAAGGAGACTATGATGTCATCAACTTCTATGGTGTAGACGAAGAGAAGAGTAGAATCTACTACAGAGCGGCAGAAAAAAATAGCAGGGAGAAACAAATCTACTCTGCAGACCTTAAGGGTAAAAATAAGCTTACTCTAATAGGAAATCCAGGAACCAACAGTGCACAATTCTCTAGCACCTTTGACTACTTTGTCAATACCAATAGTACTATCAATACCCCACCAAGTTATGTTGTCTATAATAGCAAAGTCAAAGAAGTCAGAACCATAGAAAACAACAATGACTTAAAGAAAGACTTACAAAGCATAACAACCAGCCCTGTAGAATTTTTCGATTTCAAAACTAAGGACGATGTCAGTCTTAATGGCTGGATGATAAAGCCTACTGACTTTGACCCTAATAAGCAGTACCCTGTTTTTATGTATCTCTACGGTGGACCAGGGAGTCAGCAGGTTACTGATAGTTGGAAAAGTTTCAATTATTGGTGGTTTCAGATGCTGGCACAGAATGGCTATGTCGTTGCTTGTGTAGACAACAGAGGTACTGGAGCCCGTGGGGAGGAGTTTAGAAAAATGACCTACATGAATCTAGGACATCTAGAAACCATAGATCAGATAGAAGCTGCTAAATACTTAGGTGGTCTCCCCTACACAGATAAATCTAGGATAGGCATCTTCGGCTGGAGTTATGGCGGATACATGTCTTCCCTCTGTCTACTCAAAGGAAATGATGTCTTCAAGGCAGCTATAGCCGTAGCACCAGTGACCAACTGGAGATGGTATGACACTGTCTATACGGAACGCTACATGAGAACCGAAAAAGAAAACCCGAAAGGCTATGCAGAAAACTCACCTATTAATTTTGCTGATCGATTAAAGGGCAAATACCTCTTAGTACATGGAATGGGTGATGACAATGTACACTGGCAGAATACTGTAGAAATGGCGAATGCCCTCATATCAGCCAATAAACAATTTGACACCTACTTTTACCCTAATAGACATCATGGTATTACTGGTGGCAATGCAAGATTACACTTGTATACAAAAATGACGAACTTCATCTACGAGAACCTCTAAGCACAAGATGGCAGAACATACTAAAGAGATAAAGAATAGAAAAGCGAAGTTTGAATATCATTTCCTTACGGGATTTGAAGCAGGCATGATGCTCAAAGGGACTGAAGTGAAATCCCTAAGAAATGGCGAAGCCAATCTTAATGATGCCTACTGCATGTTCGTAAATAATGAGCTCTACATCAAGAGTATGTACATAGCTGAGTACGCCTATGGCAATATCAATAATCACGAAACAAGAAGGGACAGAAAGCTACTCCTCAGAAAAACTGAACTCAAGAAAATAGAAAAGAAAATCAGCGAAAAAGGCTTCACTTTGGTGCCCTTCAAAATTTTCTTTTCAGAACGGGGGCATGCTAAAGTAGAGATCTTTCTAGCACAAGGAAAGAAGGCTTACGATAAACGTAACACTATAAAAGACAGAGAATCCAAAAGAGATCTCGATAGGATAAAGAAGAGTAATCTTTGATTTATAATTGACAATGTATAATTGATAATTGACAATTATTACTTAGCTAGTCTAAGCTTGAAGCCCATTCCGAAGTTCATCTTATTGATGTGATCATTATAAGGACCGATGTGGTTATTGTAGAGGGTATGGAAATACGTTGTCTTAATATATACCGCAAAGTTATCTGAGATATTTCTCTCTGCACCTAGACTTAAGGTCCCTCTTAAGAT
>CAKZVK010000084.1 GCA_937921825.1 uncultured Saprospiraceae bacterium | reverse complement strand
AGGACAGAATTTAAAATCATTGCAGGTCCACAAACGATTGAGATCAAAAAAGAAAAGAAAATTCTCAAGAGTAAATAATTCGCAATTCCTATTATTGATAATATGTGAGTGGTTGGCTTCTGTCATCCACTCATTTTTTTTGCCCCTATAACTAAGATTCAATCTGTTACTTTATATGGCCACAGCTTAGCATCTAGGTTTTTTAACTAGCTGGGTTTCCTTGATTGATGAAATAGCGTAGCTTTGCGCCAAATTTCAAATCAATTCCTATTGATACGGCAGGTTCAACTTTTAATTAGTACATCCTTTCCTTTAGGTGTAAACCATTGATCTTGTCGGTTTAACAGTTTTTTAGTCTTTTTATATAGAAGACAGACGTTTTTAAAGCATAAGAATTCACAAACAAAAAATTAGCTATGAAAAGTATTAAACTAGGATTATTAGCGCTACTAGCCATGTTCGCAGTATCTTCTTGTGTAGAAGATCCAATAGGAGGAGGCACTGGTGGCGGAGGAGGCACTACTACTGAGGAAGGACCAGAATTAATCTTCGTTGATCAAGCAGGATCTCTCACTGCTGACTCTAAGGTAGATGCAGGAACTGTATTTACTGTAACTCTACAAGCAGCAAGAGGAACAGCAGACCTTAATTCACTGACAATAGAACAAGATGGTGTAAGAATAGAAGATTTTGCATCTAGAGTAGAAATTGCTGGTTCTGTCGCACCTTCAGCAGCAGTGCTTATTCCTGACGCCAATGCCACTGGTTTTACTTGGGATATAAAAATTCAAGCCCAAGAAGATATGAGAAAGTCTATCTACAACTTCATTGTTGCAGATGATAATGGCAATACAGCTTCTAGAGATATAGAAATAGATACAGAAGGTGGAGGCAGTGGGACTGTAGAACCCTCACTGACTATAAATGGCAACATGGAAGTGCCGACTAATTCTAACAGCCTTGTGGGTTTTCCGATAGAGGCCCAAGCGGGAAGTAATGCAATAAAATTTATTTCTGTACTGGATGCTAACACTGATCCTATAGATGCAGCAAGATGCTACTTTGGGAGTACTGATGCTGCTGATCAGTTTGCGACTAACCCACTAGAGATAGGAGCGGCTGATGAGCAAGGATTCAATACAACAGTATACATCAGAGCTCAATCAGATCAAAGTGTACAAACCTATACGATTGTAATTATAGATGCTGCTGATAATCTTGCATTCAGAGATGTGGTATTGAACACTGTCCCTGCAGGGAATCCATTGACTACACTTACAGGTGTGCTATTTAATAGAGCAGGTCCAGCTGGAACAGGTGGTCTAGATTTAGATTCTGGAGCAAGTACTGGTAGTTCTGATACTGCGGCAGAGCTAGTAGATAACGGAATAGATATAAGTCAATCTATGTCTAACAACTGGATACAAAGAATATCTGGCGCAAATGGTACCACTCTAAAGCAACTAATTCCTAACTCTAATGGTCTATCTGAAAGCTTCACTTTTGCTTCTGTAGAACGAGATACTCAACTAAGAGATATCTGGGCTAATGGCGTAGATTTTACCGGCACTAACCCTGATACAGGAGAAGCTTGGTCAGATGTGGTAAATGTTGGAGATATATTTATTGCAGAAAGAGAAGGTGTTTACTATATCATGGAAGTAACTGAAATCAATATAGACCCTACGAATAATGATGACTTCTATAGAATGGATATCAAATTCTAAGAGTTATCACAGCTTATAATATATGCCCAGGTACAGATTTTGTACTTGGGCTTTTTTATTGGTCTTGTGTTAATACTAAAAACAAGCCTTGGTTCAGACCGGGTTCTGATTAATACTATTGCCGTAGTTGGCCTTACTTATAACTACACTACAAACTACGCCAAACGGGTTCAAGATTTATCGCTACCCAGAGCCAATACTTTATTAAGAGTATAAATAGGGGTAATTTTGTGCTCCTATATGCCGTTATGATATAATGTGCAGTAAATGAAGCAAGAAAAATGAGGAACACGATTAAAATCTTATCAATCGCAATATTCGGTCTTATCATTCTGAAGGCATGTACAGATAATACCCCACCAGTAGGAGGTCCCGTAGTTCCGCCAGAACAAGAAAGTGTGCCACAGTATCCCCGACTAACTCTGGTCGATACGACAGATGTGCTTTTTGTGGATGCAGCACTAGAACCAGAATCAATATTCAATTTGCTACTAAGAGGTACTAAGGGAGATTCGCTACTCAGCACCTTAGTAATCACAGCAAATAACGAGCAGCTAGAAGCAAGTCGTCTTAAGATAAATGGCTCGCCTAGTTCGGAAGCAGTCTACAATTTGACTGGTGGAGAGAGAGATAATTTCACGTGGGAAATAGAAATAGTCGCACAATCAGAGGAAAAAAGAGTGATCTATGAATTCAGATTGGAAGATGAGACAGGGCGATCATCAGTTACGGATATACTGATAGATACTAAGATTACACCATTCACACCTCCTACCATATCTGTAGTAAATGATAGCGTTGTGTCATTATTGACAGAGTTACCAGTGAGTTTTGATTTCGAAGTAGAAGCCCTCGGGGCAGCCCTGAACAATGTATCGATTCATCAGGGAGCGGCTCTTATAGATGCTGGCAGAATACAGTTTGATGGACAACCCGTTGGCAACAATCCATTCTTCTTAGAGGGAGATGATAGACAAGGATTTAGTAAGCCTATAGAAATATTAGGTAATGATTTCAACGGCATACAAGCGTATACAGTCACTTTTACTGATACCCTAGGTAATACTTACTTCCAAGAGGTGTCTTTTGATGCAATAAGAAGAGTGGATAGTCAATCTTATGTCCTTTCAGAACTCAATGCCCTGGATATAGAAACTGGAGAGAATATTCTATACACTGAGGAACTTGCAGATGATCAGATCAGCATCTCAGAAATCAGAGACATCTCTCAGAATGCTGGCAACTGGGATAGAACAGTGGCCGCGACCAATGGTGGAGAATTAAGAATGCTTAACGGTCAAGCTATCGACTTCAACAATGTAGTAGGAGCAGACGAACTCAGAGAAGCATGGGATAATGCAAGTACGCTTGTAGATTTTGTGACAGAATATGACAGCAGCATGTTGAGAGGGGTCTTACAACCTGATACTTTGGTTATAGACACCATTGAGGTACCACGTACTAATCCACTTCAGTCTGATGATCTAATTATTACTCAAAAGAACAACAGCTACTATTTACTTAGGGTAGATCAGCTGGATGCCTCTAACAGAGAATATAACTTTGAAGTGAAATTCTAAGATTCTAATTCCAGACGATATCAGAAAACTTCTTCATAGTCTTCTCAAAGTCTACTTTCGGGCTTAGAAAACTCACGTACTCCTTATAACTATAGCCTCCTTTAAGTCGGGAGACCTTGTCTCCATCCCAGTAGTGGAGTATAAATCTTTTACTCTCTTTTAATTCCGGTGTAGTCCTATAGATAAGTACATAACCATTAGAAAAAGCGTCTACCCCGGCTGACTTTTCTATATCCTTCTTTACTAGATTAAACTTTCTATCTCTGAAAATTTTATCCGCTTCATCTTCATAGTAGAAGAATAACTTTTCCAAGTTGTAATTTTTAAGCAAGCTACTCACCACGGCCCGATTTCTTACTTCTAACTTCTTTTCAAGCTTATCTGCCCATGCCTCTCTGCCATCCTTCCTCATCGCTGCGATTTTATCAGTTTGCTGGTCTAGTCTTACAAAGAGGGGTTTGGTTCTTACATCTTCATAGACACTAGTACCGAAAAAACCAGCTTCAAAGGCTTTTACCTCATCTTGCTGGTAATATCTCTCATTGCCAGATGTTATTGTTTCTGAGGCATCAACTTGAGTTTCCGAAGACAATTTGCAGCTCTGAAGAGACAACAATATCAAACAAAGTATAGTTATCGGTAAAATTACTTTTTCCATAGTACCAAATTACTACAATAAGATACCCAGTTCTAGCTTTAACCATACTTTAAAAGTCTAAAAGACTCCGTTATTACCTTAGATAGAATATTTTTACAATCCATTATAAAAAAGCTAAAATTCCTATATGCAGGCATCAATAGATATAGAAGCGCTAAACCAGCAAATTCAAGTTGACAGTGCTTTCTTAGAGCAAATTAATGAAGCGACATCCAAGATAATCGTTGGACAGAACTATATGCTTCAGCGACTACTTCTAGGCTTATTAGCCAAAGGTCATGTACTGTTAGAAGGTCTTCCGGGATTGGCAAAAACATTATCCATTAAAACCCTAGCCAATTCCATAGATGCAGACTTCAATCGTATCCAATTTACCCCAGACCTCTTGCCGGCGGATATCGTAGGGACCATGATCTATAATCCGAGTAAAAATGATTTTACCGTTAGAAAAGGCCCCATCTTCGCCAATTTTATACTTGCAGACGAAATCAACAGAGCTCCTGCTAAAGTCCAATCTGCACTGCTAGAATCTATGCAAGAAAAGCAAGTGACGATAGGTAAGGAAACTTATAAACTCCAAGAGCCATTCCTAGTCCTAGCAACTCAGAATCCGATAGAACAGGAAGGCACCTATCCCCTGCCAGAAGCTCAGGTAGATAGATTTATGCTCAAGGTAAAAATTGGTTACCCTAATAAAACAGAGGAAAAAGAAATTATCAGAAGATCTATCAATGGTCAAACCGAACAAAAAGTAGAAAAAGTCGTAGACCCTTCAGTCATATTAAAAGCAAGAGAGCTAGTGACAAAAATCTACATGGATGAGAAAATAGAAAACTATATCCTTGATATTGTATTTGCGACCCGTAAGCCAGAGGAGTATGGCCTCAAGGACCTAAGTCCACTTATCAATTACGGTGGATCACCAAGAGCCAGTATCAATCTTGCCAAAGCCGCCAAGGCTCAAGCTTTTCTCAATAGAAGAGGATTTGTAATTCCTGATGACGTCAGAAACGTATGTGCTGACATACTCAGACATAGATTAGGCCTTACCTATGAAGCTGAAGCAGAAAACATCACTCAAGAAGATATTATAACTAAGATTATCAACACCATAGAAGTGCCTTAAGCAATCTGTATGGATGCATCCGAGATACTAAAGAAGGTTAGGAAAATAGAGATAAAGACTAAGGGACTGAGCAAACATATTTTCTCAGGAGAATACCACAGTGCCTTTAAGGGACGAGGTATGTCCTTTTCCGAAGTCAGAGAATACAACTATGGAGATGATGTAAGAAATATAGATTGGAATGTTACCGCTAGAACAGGGGACCCCTACATAAAAATATTCGAAGAAGATAGAGAGCTAACCGTAATGCTTCTGATAGATATCAGTCAATCATCCTCATTTGGTTCTGTAAAACAGTTTAAGAGTGAACTGACGGCTGAACTAAGTGCCGTTATTGCTTTTTCTGCTATTACAAATAATGATAAAGTAGGAGCTATATTATTTACAGATACAGTAGAAAAATATATTCCACCTAAAAAAGGCAAGAAGCACATCCTGAGAATAATTAGGGAAATAATCTACTACGAACCAGAATCAAAAGGTACTGATCTAGAACAAGCCCTCGTCTACCTCAATAATATCCAGAAGAAAAAAGCAATAGTCTTTGTACTATCTGACTTCATGACTCAAGGCTACGAAGCCGCTTTGTCTATCGCCGCCAAGAGACATGACATAATAGGTCTCCATATATATGACCAAATAGAAAAAGAACTCCCTAATCTGGGCTTGATATCCGCCTATGATGCTGAGACAGGAGACAAGGTAATCTTAGACACCTCCTCTAAGACCGTTAGGAAAAAATATAATGAATGGTTCCAAGAAAACTTCGAGTATTACGACCAGACATTCAATCGTTATAGATCGGATCATATCAGCATAAGCACCGCTGACGACTATGTGAAACTACTATTACAATTCTTTAAGAAGAGATCTAAGTGATAAGATATAGTACCGTCATATTATTTCTACTTATTGTTGTGACTTCTGTTGTGACTTCGCAAGCACAGATAGTCAGTTCTTTGTCTGTCTCAGAAGACACTATTACCATAGGCGAAGAAATATCTGTGTACTACAGACTTACAGCACCTAAGACCACTAAGATTCTTTCTCTCGATTTCAGTCCTCTAGACTCACTAGATTCTCTGACGCCGACTAGTTCTGCAGATACCAGTTCTGTACCCTACTATGCAGAAGTAGAATGGGCAGGTGCCTTTATGGAACACGAAAAGAAAAATGTTCCTTATCACCTGACTAGAAAAAATGATATCGGAAATAAGTATGAGTACAAAGACACGTTCTCTGCTACTTTTTGGGACCTAGGTTTCTATGAGCTATTACATCCCAGAATCAATTTAGACAGTAGTGCCACTGAACGATTTATGCCTCTACAGACACCTACTGTTCTCGTAAGTGCTCCAGGCATAACCAATTCTGACACGACCTCCATGATACTCCCTATCAAGGATATCATCGTTACTAAGAAATCCTGGAAAGAAAACATTAAGTACATCTTGATGATTCTTCTGCCACTACTTCTTGCCCTCTTACTTTTATACCTCTATGCACGTAAAAAAGATAAACCAGAAGAACATATCTATGTCGCACCACCTAAAGAAGCGGCCCATGTTATTGCCCTTAGAAAGCTAGACACTATAAAAGAAAGTCAAGACTGGAAAAAAACTAAAGTCAAAAAGTATCAGTCTGATCTAACGTATACCATAAGAGAATACCTTGAGAACAGATACAACATCAATGCACTAGAAAGTACAACAGATGAGATATCTAGATCTCTATCAGAAAATGACTTCTCTTTAGAACATGAAAATAACCTAAAGGAAATCTTGCAAATTGCCGATCTCGTTAAGTTTGCAAAAGCTGAGCCTACCGAAGATCTCAATGAAAAATTCCTAGATAAGGCTTACAGATTTGTGCATGATACTAAGGAACTTATTACCCTAACGGAAACAGATGAGGATGCTGGGTAATTACGATTTTCATAGCCCTTACTTTCTGCTTTTGCTTCTAGCATTACCACTTATGTGGTGGATAAAAAATAAATCCAAAAGCAGAACCCCTGATCCAGAAATGAGATTTCCTCATGTAGGGTCATTATCTGGCATCTCCTCTTTCAAGTCTATTCTTCTGAAGTACCTTTATATATTTAGATACCTTGGATTAGCCCTACTCATTATCGCCATGGCAAGACCTAGGCTCGTCCTCAAGGAAGAAGAAGTCAAGGCAGAAGGAATAGACATCATGATGATCATGGATTTATCCAGTAGTATGCTTGCTAGAGACTTCCAACCAGATAGACTCACCGTGAGTAAGGAAATGGCTAAGCGCTTCATAGACAAAAGAACCTATGACAGAGTGGGCTTGGTCGTATTTGCAGGAGAAAGTTTCACACAGAGTCCACTGACTACTGATCATAGAATAGTCAAAGAGTTCATGTCTAGCCTAGAATCAGGCATCATGGAGGATGGTACGGCTATCGGTATGGGTCTAGCCTCAGCTGTCAATAGATTAAAAGAAAGCGAGTCAAAATCCAAGGTGGTTATCCTCCTTACAGATGGTGTCAATAATGCCGGTTATATCAAGCCTATGACCGCTGCTGAAATCGCCAAAGAACTTAATGTAAAAGTCTATACTATCGGCGTAGGAACTATGGGTAATGCCGTCGCACCGATTTCTAAGCGTAGCAATGGAAGCTATGTCTTTGGTGTATCCAGAGTAGAGATAGATGAAGAGTTACTGACAGAAATATCTAAGCTTACCGGTGGCCAATATTTCAGAGCTACCAATGAAGCTGGACTAGAAAGAATATACGCAGAGATAGATCGCTTAGAAAAAACCGAAATTGATGTTTCAGTATTCAAAAGATACTCAGAGGAATTTAGAAAGTTTCTGTTCTTTGGGTTACTTTTTCTCTTAATCGAGTGGATATTAAAAAACACCTTACTCAGAACCTTGCCATAGGATGTTTAGATTCGAAGAAGCATACATATTATATTTTTTACTCCTGATACCTCTTGGTGTACTCTTGGCATGGTTAACCTTAAAATGGAAAACTAGAGTCTTAGATAGATCAGGAGATAGTAAGATTATATCTCGCCTATTTCCTAATTGGTCAGTGAAAAAAGAATGGCTCAAAGCTTTCATGATTCTTCTTGGCCTAGCCCTACTCCTCATCTCATGGTCTAATCCACAATGGGGTACAAGAAAACAAAAAGTAAAAGCACAAAGTACAGATGTCATTATTGCTCTAGACATCTCACAGAGTATGATGGCAGAAGATATTCTGCCCAACCGAATGGAAAAGGCAAAACGCTTTAGTACGGAATTAATTAAGAAATTAAGAGGTGACCGAATAGGCCTAATATTTTTTGCAGGTAGTGCTTATCTACAAATGCCTCTCTCGCAGGACCAAGCCTCAGCCGAACTTTATATAAAGTCTGCCAGTCCTAAACAAGCAGGCACACAAGGCACCGTCATTGCTGATGCCATAGAATTATCCAATAATATTTTTGGAGAAGATCATGCAGCTCAGAGGGCACTCATAGTAATATCAGATGGCGAAAATCATGAAGTAGAAGCCATAGAAGCTGCCAGCAATGCTTACTCTAATGGGACGACTGTATTCACCTTAGGTATAGGAACAGAGGAGGGTGCCCCAGTACCATTTACGGATAGAGGGCGCACCACTTACAAGAAAACCAAACAAGGCACACCAGTGACCAGTGCCTTGAACGTAAGTCTGCTAAGAGATATCGCTGAGAGTGGTGGTGGTGAATTCTACATGATAGACCAGACCATGTCTGCCCTGAATAAACTTGATGCTCAGATTGATAAGTTAGAAAAGCAGGAAGTAGAGCAAAGATCATTTACAGATTACAATAGCTACTTCCAGTTATTTTTATTTCCGGCCATCTTACTATTTATCTTAGAATACCTTATTTCAGCGAATTCTTCTGGAACTGGAGGATGGAAGAAATTGTTAGGCATAAAATAGGATGAACATGAATTACTTGTACCTACTATTACTATTGTCTCCCCTTACGCTGCTAGGCCAGTCTTCTAATGAATTGCTACAAGACGCCGATAGAAATTATCAAAATGAAAATTTTGGTGCTGCAGAAGAACTCTATAGAAAAGCAAGAGAAAAAGAAAGTGACTTAGCCTCTAACTTTAATCTCGGTAATACTACCTTCAAGCAAGAACGCTATGAGGAAGCAATAGAACACTATCTCAATGCCACAAGAAAAGCAGACAGCAAAAGCAAAAATTCTGATACGCATTACAATCTCGGAAATGCCTATTTCCAAAACCAACAATTAGAAGAAGCTGTAGAAGCCTATAAGCAAGCCATAAGATTAAATCCAGAAAACGAGGAAGCAAAGTACAATCTAGCCTACACTAAAGAACTAATGAAAATCATGCAGCAACAGCAGCAAGATCAACAGCAGGACCAACAACAAGAAAACCAAGACGAGAACTCCGAAGAACAACAAGAAAACCAGGAACAGCAAGACCAAGAAAATCAAGAACAAAATTCAGATCAGCAGCAGGAGAACCAAGACAAACAAGAGCAGCAAGAATCTGAACAAGACAGCAGCCAACAGCAACAAGAACCTCAGGCAGGAACCTTTGACAGTACGCGATTAGAAAAGCAAACCTTAGATAGTCTGGATGCCGCCAAGTTGCTCCAGATTATCCAATCTGAAGAAAGGAAAGTTCAAGAGAAACTCAGAAAATATAATTCCAATAGAAAAAAACCTGATAAAGATTGGTAGCCTTTGCCTCATCCTAAAAGCATACTAATGACAAATAAATTTATTTTACTTCTATACTTTTCTCTAGCCTACTTGAGCTCATATGCCCAAAGCTTTACAGCTAGTGTTTCTACTGATTCTATTTTGATTGGAAACTACATTAAGTTATCTTTCGTAGCTGAAAATATTGATGGCAGCTTCGAGGCACCCACTTTCAGTGATCTCGACATCATCTCAGGACCTAATACCAGCTCTTCTATACAAATTATAAATGGTGACAAGACTAGCACTCAGAGCTACACGTACTATATAAAACCTACAGAGTTGGGTTTGATTATTATTCCTCCAGCTTACTTTGAGTCTGAAGACAACAGTCTAGAATCTCTACCTATAGAACTTAACGTCTACCCCAATCCAGAAAACATAATTATAGAACCTAAGGAAGAGAGTAGTAGCACGTTTTTTCAGTTTGGAACCTTAAACCCTTTCAAGAATACACCTCAGCAACCAGCCACACCTACCCCACCGACTAAACCTAAAAGGAAGTATAAAAAAATATGAGATTCTACCTAATAATTTGCCTCCTAGGTGTAACGACTTTACTTTCTGCTCAGAAAGTAAAATTCTATGCCACCACAGATGCTAGTAAAATCGTAGAAGGATCTTATCTGTCAGTAGAGTTCACTTTAGAGCAGACGGAAGGAACCAACTTTCGTCCGCCAAACTTTAAGGGTTTCGAAGTAGTGTCAGGGCCTTCGACATCTAACTCTACATCCATCATCAATGGAAGAGTCAGCAAAAAGATAAGTTACTCCTATGGCCTACAACCTAAAGGAATAGGCAAAAAAACTATCGGGCCAGCAAGTATATCCGTCAAAGGAAAGACGCTTAAGACCCAGACCGTAAATATAGAAGTCGTCAAAGGCAGTAACAAGAGTGCGAGTGCAGATAAGCAAGTATTTATAAAAGCGGAGCTCACTGACACCTCTGCTTTCGTAGGACAACAAATAATATTAAACTATAAGTTATACACAGTTCTAGATATAAGATCGATAAACTTTAATACTGAACTAGAATTCGATGGATTCTACGCAGAAGAACTAAGAAGGTCTAGACAGGATGTCCAAAGAGAAATAATAGACGGTATAGAATACTATACTAAATCATTAAAAACGATCGCCCTATTCCCACAGCAAACAGGAACCTATTCTATAGACCCTATAAGTGTAACCGTAGGGATCAGCAAAGGAGGAAATACAAGAAGAAGTTTCTTTTTTAATTCGCAACTGATCCAGAAGAGAATAATGGTAGATGGCATCTCTGTCTACGTCAATAATCTTCCGCCTTCGTCTAGTAATTTTTCTGGTGCCGTAGGTCGATACAGAATGTCTGTAAATAAGCCGAAGAGAAGTATAACAACAGATGAAGCGATCGTAGTCAACATGGAAATTACTGGTAACGGTGATAGCAAAACCGTAAATGCCCCTAAGTGGAATTTACCCGATGGGCTAGAAATGTACGACCCTAATGTCATCGAAGATGAAGTCTTCAGTTCTACTAAAGGGATAACCCACCGTAAAACATTTGAATATCTTATAGTTGCAAAAGAACCTGGCAAGTATTCCCTCAAACCTACTTTCGAATACTTCGATGTAGATAGTTCCGCATATAGATCCCTAGAAAAGAGCCTACCGAGAATCACAGTAATACAGGGCTCTAACAATCCTAATATTATCGAGTCAAAACCAGATGTGGAATTAGCAGGTATCTTCGAAACTACTAAGCTGAAAAAACTGGCTGGTAGCTCAAGCAAATCTCCCCTGGCTTGGATACTTCTAATCTTTGGATTGATAGGTGCTATTGGTATCTTCTTATATACTAACCATCTTAAAAAGTCAGGAAAATTTGATCCGGATCTCATCAGAAAAAATAAAGCCTACTCGGTAGCCATCAGAAGATTGGAAGGCTCTAAATCATTCATGGATAACAATCAGTCTAAGGAATTCCATGAAGAAATAATCAGGGCATTGAAAACTTATGTTACTGACAAATATGACATCCCAGCCTTACACATAAATAGATCAGAACTAATCGATAGGCTAAGAGAGGCTAATGTAACTGATACGCTTCTAGGCTCGCTACAAGGCCTACTAAAGGAGTCAGAAATGGCGATGTATGCCCCAAGTGCTGATTTTGACCTCAAAAGCAGCTATAACGCAGCTGTAGAGCTGATTGCGGGCCTAGAAAAGTAAACCAATATCTAACTCCTTCATGACTTTCAGCGTGATAGGAGTGGAATAATTGCTTTACTTTTGCACTTCCAATTTAATACAAGGATTATGTCGGACAGGATAAAAATTAAAGAAATACTAGCAAGCGATAAGGTGGACTATACAGCAACTGTTAAAGGTTGGGTAAGGACTTTTCGTAATGATCAATTTATAGCCTTAAGTGATGGCTCTTGTCTGAAGACTTTTCAGGTAGTCGTAGATAGGGAAAATACCGCTCCAGAAGTTCTGAAAAGAATTACTACTGGTGCTGCAATAGCCGCAAAAGGAACTATAGTCGCTTCTCAGGGCAAAGGTCAATCTTACGAGATGCAGGCGGAGCACGTAGAAGTACTTGGAGTAGCAGATCCAGAAAAGTATCCTCTCCAACCCAAGAAACATAGCCTAGAGTTCTTAAGAGAAATAGCCCACCTAAGATTTAGGACTAACACCTTTGGAGCAATATTCAGGTTGCGCCATTCTATCGCTTTTGCGATACACCAGTTCTTTAACGAAAAAGGCTTCGTCTATTTGCATACACCTATCATTACAGGTTCGGATGCCGAAGGTGCTGGAGAAATGTTCCAGGTGACTACCCTAGACTTAGAAAACATTCCTAAGCAAGAAGATGGAAACGTAGATTTCAAAAAAGACTTTTTCAGCAAGCAGACTAATCTAACAGTATCAGGACAACTAGAAGCAGAGCTCGGTGCCCTTGCACTTTCAGATGTCTATACTTTCGGCCCTACATTTAGAGCCGAAAACTCTAACACCTCTAGGCACCTAGCAGAATTCTGGATGATAGAACCAGAAATGGCCTTTGCAGATCTTGATGACGATATGGATCTGGCAGAAGATCTTCTGAAGTATGTTATTAAATACTGTCTTGAAAAGCATCAAGATGATCTTGAGTTTCTGGAGAACAGACTACTCAATGAGGAAAAACAAAAACCTCAGAATGAGAGGTCTCCGATGTCTCTTAGAGAAAAACTACAATTTTGTCTAGACCAGCCTTTCGAAAGATTAACTTACTCGGAAGCCATCAAGATTCTATTAAACTCTAAGCCCAACAAGAAGAAAAAATTCCAGTTCGTTATAGAAGATTGGGGCGCTGATCTACAATCAGAACATGAAAGATATTTGGTAGAAAAGCATTTTAAGAAACCAGTGATCCTCACAGATTACCCTAAGGAGATAAAGGCTTTCTATATGAAGCTAAACGACGATGGCAAAACTGTAAGAGCTATGGATATCCTTTTCCCAGGAATAGGAGAGATCGTCGGGGGATCCCAAAGAGAAGAAAGATTAGACGTCTTACTCTCTAGAATGGAGGACTTCGATATTCCCGCACATGAGATGGAGTGGTTTCTAGACACGAGAAGGTTCGGTACCTGTGAGCATGCAGGTTTTGGCTTAGGCTTCGAAAGATTAGTACTCTTCATTACAGGCATGGCCAATATTCGAGACGTAATTCCCTTCCCTAGATATCCAGGAGCAGCCGAATTCTAGTCGTAAATATCTCAGGAGAGCGAGTTAAATAGCCCTTTTTAAGCTCTAATCCTAGAATTATAGCCTATCTTAAGAGAAAGTTGCACTGGCTTGCAACATCTTACTTCTATGTCAAATTATAATGTGTACCTCGACACTAATATATAAGATGAAGAAAGCTATTTACATATTGTTACTCTTCTTGATGGCCTCTTGCCAGAGAGAGCCCTTTGAAGAAACTATAAGTAGAGAACCTATAGTAAAACCTTCCACTGACCTAGTGATAGGCAATATAGAAGGGCAGATCACCGGAGAAGATGGACTTGGACTAGCCAATGTGACAGTTCAATCAGCAGATCGTATAAAGACTACAGATGCTGAAGGCAAGTTTTTCTTTGAAAATGCAGAGATATACAAGGATGGATCCCTCATCACTGCTGAAAAAGAAGGGTTTTTTGCCGGCTCTAGAAGATTTTATGCTCAAGCCAATCAAATAAACCAAATCAAAATTCAATTAATCCCAAAGTTATCATTGAAGACCTTTGATGCCTCAGATGGTACTACTGCAGACTTTGGTATGGCTTCTATTAATTTTCCTTCTGGGGTCTACCTAAAATCAGACTCTACTCCTTATAATGGAAACATAGAAATTTTCGGAAAGTGGTTAGACCCTACCCTACAGAGTACATTCTCCCAGATGCCTGGTGATCTGACTGGATATGATAAAGACAATAAACTCAGAGTTCTTGCATCCTTTGGTTTACTCTACGTAGAGCTACGTGGTGATAATAATGATTCCCTAATGTTGCCAGAAGGCTTACAAGCAGAAATAGCAATTGAGATTCCAGAAGAACTCCAACAGTATGCACCTTCGACTATTCCCATGCTATTTTATAATCCAGAGTTGAATTCATGGATTGAAAACAAAACAGCAGAAAAAAATGGGCCTACCTATATAGGAACTGTAGACCAGATAGGGTTCTGGAATTGCAGTCTATCCCTTCCACTAATAGATGTCCAAGGGAAAATAAAAATAAATGACGAGCCCACCTCACTCAAAGAATTTCAACTATCTGCACCCTCTTTTGGTTATTCAGCTTTTGCAACCACCTCTGAACTAGGAAACTTTACAGGTAGATTACCGATGGGTATAGAGCTGAAAATAACTGTCCTAGATGAATGTGGAAATTTTCCTGTTATAGAAAACATTCCTCCTATTCAGAATGAAGAAGAATTCTTAGCATTAAATATTGAACTATACAACACTAACTCCCTGAGAGTAGAAGGTGACATTAATAGTTGCAACAACATCTCCTCTGATCTATTATACGCGATGGTCTCTCTTGAATCAACCAAGTATCTTGTAAAAGCAGATGAAAATGGCTTATTCGATACAGGACAGTTACCTGTCAATAGTTGCAACACCTCAGAAGTAACTGTCTATGGTCTAGATCTAGAAAACGGGTTCAGCACGCCACCTTTGTCGCATGACGTCGTCAGTTCTATTTCGCTGCCAAGCATCATGCCTTGCGAAAGCATTCCAAGCGGCTTTGAGATAGACTACATAAATATGGAATGGAAAAATGAACTAGCAACTACGGTGACCCATAGATGGACCGTTAGCCGTATATCTAGCACGCCAGCCAAGCTCATTTTCAATCCAGTAATGACAGGTATAAACGGTGAAGAATTTATGTCGGGAGCAATTCTTGTTACGGAAGGTTCTAATGTAGCCTCTTACTTGCTCGAATACGAAACTCAAGGATTCGAAGTTTCTGGAAACTGTACAATTGATACCCACCAACATGATGGCTACACCAGTTACAGATTCGTAGACACGACCACGGACATAGAAATTACTGATCCCTCCTTATTTCCAGGCATGGATGCTAGTGCCATTGGATCTGTTCACATGAACTTAGTTTATTACAACTAATACAATTGATGAATAGAGCTAAGTTAATAGAAGGGCTAAAAAAAGGAAAAGAACAAGCTTACAAAGAGCTTGTTTTTGGCTTTTCTAGTCGTCTTATGACTATAGCTCGATTATACTCAAGCAACGAAGAAGATGCAAAAGACCTCCTTCAAGATGCGTTCATCTTAGTCTTTAGAAAAATTTCCTCTTTTCACGGAGATCAAGAAGCTGCTTTCTACGGCTGGATGAAAAGAATAATAATCAACTTGGCACTAAGTAGAAACCAGAGAAAATTCAGACATATGGAACAAAGTCTGGATGCCATGATTATTGAAAGAAGCATTGATGAGAAAGTGATCGCCAAGCTGACTCACACAGAAATTATGAATATAATTTTTGAACTGCCTGATGGATACAGGCAAGTGTTTGCACTCTATGCGATAGAAGGATTTTCACATAAAGAAATCGCAAGCAAACTCAACATCCAAGAGAGCAGTTCTAGATCTAGATACTCTAGAGCAAGAAAAATGTTACAAACTAAATACACTAATTTGTTTAAAGTGATGATAGCATGAAAGAGCTAAATAAAATACTGGAACATCATGTCTCCATACATGAATCCGAGGTAGATCCTCAGGAAATATGGGAGGGGATATTAGAAAAGCAGAAGCCTACTAAGAGAAGAAGGTTCCTTTTCTACTTTAAGATGTTTCTACCCATAGTACTACTAGTAGGCTTATCTCCTTTCATCCTTACTGATGAAGATCAGGCCGATATTGCAATGCTACAGCCAGTAGAAAACCATACACCAGTTTCGGAATATCAAAGAACAGCAAACCCTCTCTCGTCAATTAAAGAAAAAACAGCTCAGCATCTTGGAGTAAGCACGAGTACGAAAACAGTGTCTACAACTGAACTCAATGTTGCTTCAGCTTCAACGAATGAATACAAGGAAGCGACAACAGTCAACGAGAGCTTATCTACATCTGAACTTAAAATTTCAAACTTTACCTCACCTTTTAGACAAGTAAAAACACCAGTATCAAATCAGAAGAATACAATTCAGATATCTGCGATAAATTCAAATTCTAACTTTGCAACAAAAAAGATAAGTAGGCCTAAACTCAACTTGCCACTTTTACCTATACTGATATCTCCTTTTAAGAATTTTGAACAGACTATTCCGAGTAAAGAAATAGTAGTTAATAGAACCTTTAATCAAGCAACTTTAACATTAGGATTGACCGGAGGTATGGGATACATACATAGTCACTCATCTATACAAAATCCAGCATCTACTTATTTAGCTGCACGGTCAGACTCTGAAAAACCTTTAGAAGCAATTAATGTAAATCTAGAGGCAATGCTTCTATTACCTAGTTCATGGTCCCTTGGAACTGGACTTAGGTATTCCAGATTATCTGAAGAATTAGACTGGACTGATAAGTACCTTACCGATTCAGCTGGGAATATTTTATCTACAATAGAAACCGATACAGAAGGAAATAGTATTTCTGATTTCAGTTCCGCAAATCAAAATGAATTACTCTATTCTGATGAAATAAGATCTGTGCATTATAACTCACATTATTTTATCGACCTTCCTATATCTTTGGGCTATGAAAAGATTTTGGGAAGAATAAGAACAAACATATTTGCAGGTACTGCCTTCAATGTGCTTTCCAGATCAGAAGGAAGATACTTGAACCAAGATTTACTCATTAGTGAATATGGTATGGACTCAAAACTAAAAGCAAGCCTATCCTATCGAGCAGGTTTTCAGATGCAATTCCCTCTAGCTAATCGACTTGCCTTTCTTTCTAGGCTAGAATACGAAAATAGAAAATTCACACATTTAGGCTACTACAAAAGATACAGCACTATTTCTCTCAATATAGGAATGAATTATAGTTTTTAATGGAGTGCAAAAATTAAAATAGGGCTAAGACATAAAGGTTTTAGCCCTTTTTTAGTATTAATATTCTCATCCTCAGCCCAAATGTTTAATTACTGAATAAAAAGTTGTAATCGGTGCCACGCTTTTGATCTTAGACAAATTATATACTGTAGCCAGTTAAATAGAATTGACTTCCATTATTTTACTAATTAAAAAAGATATAAATGAAAAATATTTCCTTTTTCATATTTGGGATTTTGATGGCCTTCAGTGCCCATTCCCAATCCATCAAGTCCTATGTCATTACCTCAGCAGGTACTGCAATTATGAACGCTGATGGCGCAATTTACCTTTCCATAGGAGAACCTATGAATACAGAAATTACAGATGGTGAGATTATGATCTCCCAAGGCTTTCTTAATGTCACAATTGTAGGATTAGTATTAGATACTGAAGATCTCCTCACAGAGGTCATCAAAGCTTATCCTAATCCTACTAGCGCACAATTAACTATAGAGATGCCTGAAATGGATGGTATATATTTTTATGAACTCTATGATCTTACTGGTAGACTACTAAAACGAGAAGGCCTCGAGAACAAGAAAGAGGAAGTCAATTTTTCTAACATGAACTCTGGAGCTTATCAGTTAAGAGTCGTAAAAAACAATCTCAGTTCTAAGACACTTCAGATCATTAAAAATTAAAAGACCGCTATGAAACAAATAATTTTTACTATAACTTTTATCCTACTAGGACTAAGCCTTCTGATGGCACAAGATGCGATAAGATATCAAGGCGTAGCCTTTGATGAAGACGGTGACCCTATTCAGAATTCTAGTATCTCTGTACTATGCACAATACTAGAGGGAAGCCCTACCGGAAATTTTACTTACATAGAAAGCCACAGCCTTACGACAGGCGACAATGCAGAATTTGAACTAGAAATTGGAAGAGGAACTATGATAGCAGGTACGCTTGCAGGTGTAAACTGGCTGGAAAATAGCCACTACCTAGAAGTAGCTCTTGACCCTGACGGAGGAACTAATTATCTGACAGCAGGAACTACAGAATTCCTTTCAGCACCGTATGCTCAATACGCAAGTACAGCAAAGTATGGTCCGAGAGGTCCTCAGGGACCAACAGGAGTTACAGGACCTCAAGGTCCTCAAGGAGCACAAGGACTTGCAGGCCAACCAGGTCCTTCAGGAAATTTATTACTTGATTGTTTTGATATCAATGGCAATGGCGTAGCAGATAGCAATGAAGATACTAATGGAGATGGTGTCTATAATAGTCTGGATTGCCAGGGCGCACAAGGACCACAAGGACCTCAAGGACCACAGGGACCACGAGGACCGCAAGGTCCTCCAGGTGATCCTAACGGAGCTAAAGGTCCTCAAGGAGACCCTGGACCGCAAGGCCCTCCAGGTTTGGGTGGTGGTCCAGACGGTGAAGTTGGACCTGCAGGACCGCAAGGACCGCAAGGGCCTATGGGACCACAAGGAGCTACAGGTCCCGTAGGACCAGAAGGACCTAGAGGACTAAAAGGTCCTCAAGGAGGGACAGAAGGACCTCCTGGACCTCCTGGAGCACCAGGAGCACCAGGACCAAGCTCTAACATCACAGGCCCAGCTGGGAATGCAGGGATAAGTTGCTATGATCTAAATAGCAACGGTATAGGAGATCTTAATGAAGATAGAAACGGTGATGGCATATTTAATGCTTTGGATTGCCAAGGACCGCAAGGGCCTTTTGGAACTCCAGGACCGCAAGGACCACAAGGGGCACAAGGACCACAAGGGGCATCAGGCATACAAGGACCACAAATTCTTCAGCTGAGAAGTACACCTATTTCTAATCCTGACATTCACGACATTTATCTTGATAATGGAACGAACACGTCGACTGGAGAGGCGGGCTTTAGATACTATGACGGTTCTAATTGGATCGACTTAAATTAATAAACAAAAGAATAACTCTTATGAAAATATATTTATCAATAGCACTCTCCTTGGTGTTTGGACTCTTACTAGGCCAGCAAGCTCCGCAAGCTTTTAATTACCAAGGTATTGCAGTAGATGCTAACGGAGATGCACTATCAAACACAACAATAGGATTGAGATATACCATTCTTGAAACTTCATCAGCTGGAGCTGTTGCCTATCAGGAAACTCAATCTACTACCACCACAGGAATTGGACAATTCAGTTCTGATGTAGGATACGGAAATGGTACTTCAGGAGATTTTGCAGAAATCAACTGGGCCAACAATAGTTATTATTTGCAAGTAGAAATGGATATTAACGGTGGGAACAACTACAGCTTTAGTGCCACTGTAGAGCTGCTCTCTGTGCCTTATGCTTTATTCGTAGAATCAGCTGGTACTGTAGAACTTCCAGGTCTAGCTGGTATTGCTGGTGCACAAGGCCCCCAAGGGGCACAAGGACCTACTGGGCCTGCGGGCAGTACTGGGCCTAGCGGAAACATTGGAGCAACTGGACCACAAGGCCCAGCCGGACCTCCAGGACCACAAGGTATCCAAGGAGCACAAGGAATAGGAGGAGGCCCAGTAGGTGACGTAGGAATTCCAGGTCCTCAAGGTGAGCCAGGTACTGCTGACGGAGCCCCAGGTCCTCAAGGTCCTCAAGGACCTACCGGATTTGTAGGAGAACCAGGACCACAAGGAGCAACTGGCCCGCAAGGAGCTCCAGGTACAGAAGTCGGACCTCAAGGTGACCCAGGCCCAGCTTCTTCTAATGTAGGACCTAAGGGACCAGACGGACCAAGGGGTCCTGGCGGCGGTCCACAAGGACCACAAGGACCTGAAGGAACCTACTGCTTCGATACAAACGGAAACGGTATAGCAGATGCAGGTGAAGACACTAACGGTGATGGGATATTCAATGCCTCAGATTGTCAAGGTCCTGCAGGTGTGAGAGGACCTCAAGGACCTCAAGGACCAGCAGGTGCAGCAGGCCCAGTGGGTAATGAAGGTCCTACCGCCGATTATATTATGACTAGTTCAGTCCCATCTAATCCACAAGTAAATAGACTCTACCTAGATGATGGTACTAATACTGCCGATAATAACCCTGGCTTCAGAATATGGAATGGAAGTAATTGGCTTGACCTTTAATTGATATAAAAAGAATAATTATGAAACAATATATTTTATATATAAGCATGATGCTACTGACTACAATAGCGTTTGCTCAAGTTCCACAAGCTATAAGCTTTCAAGGTATGGCGATGGATCAATCAGGTGCTTTGCTCACTAATGCTACCATAGATGTTAGTGTTAATATTCATAAAAATAGTGCCTCGGGTCAGACCGTATATTCTGAATCACATAACGGACTTGTCACTTCAGATTTAGGTCACTTCACTTTAGAAATAGGAAGAGGAGTAAGCCCATCAAGCTTCGGCAACGTAGACTGGGGATCCGCTGATCATTTTGCAGAAGTAGTTATAGACTATAATAGCTCTTCTACTATCTCAGGTACCTTTCAGCTAGTTTCGGTTCCCTATGCCTTTGTTGCACTAGAAGCAGGAAATGGAATTCAAGGGCCTGCAGGACCCATCGGGCCAGCTGGACAGCAAGGCCTACAAGGACCTCAAGGACCTCCTGGTGCTACAGGTGCAGCAGGAAATGGATCTTATTGTTATGACACAAATGGAAATGGAATTGGAGATGCAAGTGAGGACAGAAATGGTGATGGCGTTTATAATGCCTCGGACTGTCAAGGATTCCAAGGACCAGCAGGACCTCAAGGACCTCAAGGACCAGCGGGAGAAACTGGACTTGCAGGTCTAACAGAAGGACCAAAGGGACCACGTGGTCCTCAAGGACCTCCAGGAGAAAATTATACAGGGCCAGGGGGAAATCCAGGACCAGCAGGGCCTGCAGGACCAGCAGGACCCTCAGGACCACAGGGTCCTATTGGCCCACAAGGAGCAGTTGGGCCAGCAGGAGCACCAGGGCCACAAGGACCTCCAGGAATTGGAGGTGGAGTACCTGGACCACAAGGAGATCCTGGACCCGACGGAATAGCTGAAGGGGATCCAGGTGCAAATGGAATTTCATGCTGGGATACTAATGGAAATGGAGTCGGAGATGCTGGAGAAGATCAAAATGGAGATGGTATTTATAACGGTTCTGACTGCCAAGGTCCTCAAGGACCGAATGGTATTGATGGCTTTCAAGGTCCCCAAGGGCCTCAAGGGCCTCAAGGACCGACTGGAGTAACTGGATCTACAACCAAGCTTAACTCTGCTATGCTAAGTATACCTCCTTCAAGTAGAGGAAAAGGATATTACCTGGATAATGGATCTAATAAAAATAACGGACTACCGGGTTTCAGATATTGGAGTGATGCTACTAATGGCTGGGTAGACTAATGATATAACTTATTGCAAAGTTTCTAGGGTTGGAATAAATGTATTCCAGCCCTTTTTTTTGAAATATGAATTGGATCAATTCGATTTTGCCAAAATTATATTTTAACTATTCTACCCTTTTCAAGTTATTTTTCTTTTTTTTATAAAAAATCCAACCTATTGCAAAAAATAACTTTTGTAGACTGTCATAGATTACCTGAAAGATCTTTCTTCTGGAAAGGGAAACAGTTTCCTTTTTGTGCAAGATGCACTGGTATATACCTTGGCTATCTAACCATGCCTATTTTCGTATTTAACCTTTTCTATGTTAATTGGACAGTGACACTTCTTTTGATATTTCCGACGTTTGTAGATGGCTTAGTACAAGCATATACCAAATGGGTAAGTAACAATATTTTGAGAGTTACTACAGGTATAATAGCTGGAATTGGACTCATGTCTTTAGTATCACTAATAGGAGATAACATCGGATTATTCATCTTACAACTTATAAAATCATAAAATGTCAGAATCAACAGGACCAATCTTCGAAGAAACAAACAAGGATGAGCTTAGCACCGTATTGAAAGTAGTATCCTTTTGTGTACCTATAGCAGGTGCAATAATTTACTTTACTAGTAAGAACGAAAATCCTATGAAAGCAAAAAGTGCATGTAATTTTGCACTCTATGGAATAGTATTCGGTATTGTACTTAATGTTGCTTTTATGCTTTTAGGCGGAGCTGCTATGTAAACAAGAGCACGATTAAAATAAAAAGAGGCTACTCATAAATATGAGTTTAGCCTCTTTTTTTGTCTTAGAAATGCTCCACTTTATAAAGCATTAAAAAATACTCTTAACTGTTTGCTTTATATAGTCTTGCTACCTCGTCCCAGTTTACTACATTGAAAAAAGCTTGAACGTAATCAGGTCTTTTATTTTGATAATTTAGATAGTAAGCATGTTCCCATACATCAATACCTAGTATGGGGGTCCCGCCACATCCTACTCCAGGCATAAGAGGGTTATCTTGATTTGGAGAAGAACAAACTTCTACCTTCCCACCAGGGTGCACACATAACCAAGCCCATCCACTACCGAATCTAGTTCCGGCAGCTTTAGCAAACTTCTCCTTGAATCCATCAAATGATCCACAAGCCTCATTGATGGCTTTAGCTAGATCGCCAGAAGGTGTACCACCACCATTAGGACTCATAATGGACCAGAATAGGGAATGATTATAATATCCGCCTCCATTATTTCTTACTGCAGCATTATTCATATCAAGATTCTTGAGAATGTCCTCTATGCTTTTATCAGCTAGATCAGTGGCGTCGATAGCGGCGTTAAGCTTTTTAGTATAGCCTGCATGGTGCTTACCATGATGTATTTCCATTGTCCATGAATCTATATGAGGCTCTAGTTCATGATGCTTATAGGGTAAATTTGGTAGTTTAAATGCCATTATTTTTAAATTTTGATTCGTTTATTTAATGTGTAACTACTGTAAAGATAAGAAGTTCAACTAATAACTATTCTTAATTACCTTTGACCTATAATTTATTAAAATGTCATACAGAGAAGAAAAAGATTCAATTGGTATAGTAAAAGTTCCTGCTAAAAGATATTGGGCAGCTCAAACAGAAAGATCTATTAATAATTTTAAGATCGGTGGTCAAAAAATGCCGATTGAAATTATTCATGCCTATGCACAATTGAAAAAGGCAGCAGCTTTAACCAATGCTCAGCTAAAGGTTCTCTCTAAGCCTAAAGCTACCTTAATATCAAAAGTCTGTGACGAAATACTTACTGGTAAGTTAGACTCTGAATTTCCTCTTGTAGTATGGCAAACCGGGTCTGGTACTCAAACCAATATGAATGTAAATGAGGTTATCGCAAATAGAGGTCATGTGCTTCGAAAAGGTAAGCTCACAGATAAAAAGAAGTACCTACATCCAAATGATGATGTCAATAAATCTCAATCCTCAAATGATACCTTTCCCACTGCAATGCACATTGCTGCATACGATAAACTAATGAAGGTAACTTTACCAGGATTAGAAAAGCTAAAAAAAGAATTTGATAGAAAGTCAAAGGCGTATTCTAAAGTTGTAAAAATTGGAAGAACGCATTTTATGGATGCAACGCCTGTATCACTGGGACAAGAGTTGTCGGGTTATGCTACACAATTAGAATTTGGAATCACAGCTATTAACCATTCCCTTAAGCATCTATCGCATCTTGCCTTAGGAGGTACTGCAGTAGGTACTGGTCTGAATACCCCTAAAGGATATTCAAAGATGGTAGCAAAAAAGATAGCTTCTCTAACTAAGTATCCTTTTGTGTCAGGTAAAAATAAATTCGAAGGCTTAGCAGCTCATGATGCTATTGTAGAAGCACATGGTGCTTTAAAGACTGTTGCAGTTTCATTGATGAAAATTGGTAACGATATTAGAATGCTTTCCTCTGGTCCTAGAAGTGGAATTGGTGAGATTATTATTCCAGCTAATGAACCAGGTTCATCTATTATGCCAGGTAAAGTAAACCCTACTCAGGCAGAAGCCTTAACTATGGCGATGGCTCAAGTAATTGGGAATGATGTTGCAATTAATGTAGGTGGAATGAATGGGCAATTTGAACTTAACGTTTTTAAGCCTATGATGATCTATAACTTCCTCCTATCAGCTCAGCTCATAGGTGATGCTTGTGTTAGCTTTTGTAATAACTGCATTAAAGGTCTTAAACCAAATAAGAAGACAATCACCAACAACCTCAATAACTCCTTAATGCTAGTTACAGCACTAAATAATAGGATAGGCTATGATAAAGCCGCTGAGATTGCAAAAAAGGCATACAAGGAAGATACTACTCTCAAAGAAGCCGCCCTTTCTCTTAACTACTTAACCGCTAAAGAATTTGACAAGTGGGTGGATCCTAAGAAAATGATTGGTTAAGTGTTTACATAAACCTCTTCATTCAGTTACAATATTTAGTACAACTCTAGCAAGCTCAAATTTGCCATATACATATAAGGAAAACACATCCCCACAGAGAAGTACTTCCAAACTATACAAGCCTAATTCTCTAGTTGCTATTCATCCAACTTATCTGGGCCATTAGTCCATCATCCTAATTGCTAACTGGCAACAATAATTGATGAGTCTCTTTGTGGGCTATCCCGGCAATACAATAAGTTTTACCAGTTCTTTTTTTGGTACTTACAGTTACTAGTCTTCTCGATATACTCAAGTAATAAAACTGTTGCTTTGTTATTATTAGCGTATACATGAATTGGAAGAGTTAATTTGCTTGCAGCTAAGAATAAAAATGCAGTACAGCTTTCCTTGATGCCAATGGAGAAAAGCAAAATCTAAATGTTCTGAGAATTAAGCTTCTTAATTATTTTGTATAATTGGTAGGAGTATAAATGGCGAAAGCCCCACATTTTTCAATGCAGAGCTTTCATAAAAAAGGCGGCGACCTACTCTTCCACTTTCGTAGTACCATCGGCGCTGAGGAGCTTAACTTCTCTGTTCGGTATGGTAAGAGGTGGGACCTCCTCGCTATAACCACCTAATCTTCTTGCATCTATTGATGCATGTTTCTTTAGAATTCATAACAAGAGAGAGATAATATCAAAAATCATATATTAAAAAAGAGGAAGCTCATGGGTAATTAGTACTACTTGGCTCCATACATCGCTGCACTTCCACCTATAGCCTATCAACGTCCTCATCTTGAACGACCCTTAGGGAATACTCATCTTGGAGTTGGCTTCGCGCTTAGATGCTTTCAGCGCTTATCCTTGCCGAACATAGCTACCCAGCAATGCACCTGGCGGCACAACTGGTACACTAGAGGTTCGTCCAACACGGTCCTCTCGTACTAGTGTCAGATCTCCTCAATATTCCTGCGCCCACAATAGATAGAGACCGAACTGTCTTGCGACGTTCTGAACCCAGCTCGCGTGCCACTTTAATGGGCGAACAGCCCAACCCTTGGGACCTTCTCCAGCCCCAGGATGTGACGAGCCGACATCGA
>CAKZVK010000083.1 GCA_937921825.1 uncultured Saprospiraceae bacterium | reverse complement strand
GGGCCTTGAGGACCTTGGCAATCTGCTGCGTTAAATACACCGTCTCCGTTTGTATCCTCGCCAGCATCTCCTACACCATTTCCATTTGTATCATAACAACTCGTTCCTGCTGGTCCCGCTGGTCCTTGTGGCCCTTGTGCGCCATTATTTCCTGCTGGTCCCGCTGGGCCTGCTGGTCCTTGAGGACCTTGAGCGCCATTCGTTCCGTTTGTTCCATTATTTCCTGCTGGGCCTTGTGCACCTGCTGGACCTTGCTCACCTTGAGGACCTGCTGGTCCTTGGGCGCCTGCTGGGCCTTGTGCACCATCGTTTCCTGCTGGGCCTTGTGCACCCGCTGGACCCTGTGGTCCTTGCGCGCCATCTGCTCCATTATTTCCTGCTGGGCCTTGTGCACCCGCTGGACCCTGTGGTCCTTGTGCACCTGGTGCGCCTGTATTTCCTGTTGGACCTTGTGGGCCTACTGGTCCTGCTGGACCTTGTGCGCCATCATTACCTGCTGGGCCTTGTGCACCTTGAGGACCCACATCACCTTGTGGGCCTTGTGGGCCAACACCACCATTAGCACCTGCTGGACCTGCTGGGCCTTGTGCACCTGCAGCACCTGCCGAACCTGTTGCACCTGCTGGACCTGCTGGACCTGCGACACCTTGAGGGCCTTGTTCTCCAGTAGCTCCTGTATTACCCGCTGGACCTGCTGGACCTGCTGGACCTGCTGATCCTGCTGGGCCTTGTGGACCCGCCGGACCTGCTGGACCTGCTTCTCCTTGTGCGCCATTAGCACCTGCTGGACCTACTGGTCCTTGTGGACCTGCTGGGCCTATAGATCCATCATTTCCGTTTGGTCCCGCTGGGCCTGCTGGGCCTGCTGGACCTGCTGGACCTTGAGAACCTGCTGGGCCTGCTGCACCCGCTGGACCTGTTGCTCCTTGTGGACCTGCTGGTCCTACTGAACCATCATTTCCATTTGGACCCGCTGGGCCTGCTGGGCCTTGCGGCCCTGCTGGACCTTGAGAACCAGCTATACCTTGTGGACCTGCTGGTCCTATTGATCCATCATTTCCATTAGGACCCGCTGGACCTGCTGGACCTGCTGGACCTTGTTGACCATTAGTGCCTGCTGGTCCTTGAGAACCAGCTGGACCTACAGCACCCTGAGGACCTGCTGGACCTATAGATCCATCATTTCCGTTTGGACCTGCTGGACCTGCTGGACCCTGAGCTCCAGTTTGACCTGCTGGACCTGCTGGACCTTGAGCACCAGTCTGACCTGCTGGACCTGCTGGACCAGTAGAACCCATTGGACCTACTGGACCTTGAGCACCTGCTGGACCTGCAACACCAGTCAGACCCTGTGGGCCTTGCGCTCCTTGAGCTCCGGCTGCGCCAGTTTGGCCTGCTGGACCTGCTGGCCCAACTGCACCTGTTTGACCCGCTGGACCTTGTGGTCCTGCTGGTCCTGTCAACCCTTGAGGTCCTTGAGGTCCCTGAGGACCTACTGAACCTTCAAGACATACCCAAATAGGATTTTGAGTAGTCCCTTTGTTGACCTGCACACAATTGAAATCGGTATTATATATCATGGTACCCGTAGCTGGGCTTCCCATTGCATCTCTTTGGACAGTCGTAAGTCGTCTGAGATAGCTTTCAACACATTGCCAATCAGCTACTGTGTTAGTCCCATAATTGACTTGAAAACAGTTCATGGTTGTGTTAAAAATTACAGCTCCTCTCAATGGAGTAGCTACTTGGTCTCTCTGAGCAGTTGTAAGCCTTGGAGGTACGAATACCCCGTTAGTTGATTCTAGCTCCAATAATGAACCATCGTCGATGTTCATCATATTGTCACCAATCTTAACTGCATTGGTTACCTGGGATTTGATGTCTGGACTTAGAAATAGAACTAGTCCTAACAACAAAAACACATTTTGAAAAATTCGTTTACGACTGGATATAGTAGCGTATAACATGAAAGCTACCACCCCAAAAAGTAATGCTGTTACCATTCTTAACTTTTGTTGGTCAGTTTAAAAAATAATTAAGGTATATATTGAATAAATATATTCTAACTTGTTGTAAATCAATATTTTATAGGAAATCCGGCTTGGTCGTATTTGTTCCAAGAAGAGAAGTAAGGAATTGACCAGCATTGACCTTTATTGCAACTAAGGTCTAGTTTGAATTCGACAGAAATGAACACTAGTATATCCACAATAATATAACTAGCCTAGCAAAGGTAACTTTTGAAATCTAATTATAAAAATAAAAGAGCAATAAAAGGATGTTCAAAGTTGGAAATACTAATCAAGTAATCAAATTATTAATGTGTAAGTCCATGGTTTCCATCACTTTATAAATACTATGATTATTTAATAAATTTTGTGAATCATAAGAGTTTTTATCTCGGATTTGGTTTTTGACCTTACCAAAGAATTCTTCTTGATTTTTGTAGAAATATGAGGCGTCAGAAACATACTCATGGTAAACCTTGCCAAAAGGTAAAATAGGGTAGACCTTACATGCTAAGGCTTCAAGCACACTTAGACCATAGAAGTCGTGATCCGAAGATACTGGAAGTATGTCTGCAGCCTTAAGTAATCCAATATATTTATTGTAACTACCAACATAGCCACTGTGCAAAATTTGGTTGGCAAACTCTTCTAGAATCTTTCTATAAGTTTCAGACTCATTTCCCATCTGACCTAGGAGAATCAAATTAAAGCCAATATTATGCTGTTTTAGATGTCTACAGAGTTTTAAAAAAAGCTTCGGATTCTTATCTTCGTCCCAACGATGATTCCATAATAGGGTAGGAGAACCTAATTCTGACGATTTTTCTTCACCTGCCATAGCAATGCGCTTAAAATCAAGTCCTACAGGCAACACTTTAGAATTATTTGATAGCTCCTCCAATGAATTTAGAATGGAATAATCTGGAAGTCGTTTTAGTAGTAATTCTATAGCTGATAGGAATTCTTGCTTATGGTAATTAGAGTTAAATAGTACAAGTTCAGCTGCAAGACAAGATTTGAAATTCATAAATCCGTATTGAAAATCTTCTTGGCTTCTAGACTCATTTGATGAGTATGGATACGTCAGTTGATTTTCATGTACATAATATACTATAGGAGGGACCGCTCCCCAGTAGTTATACAAAAGAACTTTATACATGGAGACGTCCATCATAGAGCTACAAATGATCGCTGATGGTTTTCTCTCCATAGACTTTTGCAGTGCCGCCAAGTGAATCGCAGCACCTTGTAATCTCCATTTCCAAAATCGACCTTTCATCTGAAACAACTGTACATTATGATAGCTATTTTCAACTAGCTGATCAGCCCAATACTTGTGGGAGCCACTATAATATGGCTCATTGAGTAGTATGTCCATAATATGAAAGCAAGATATAAAAGATGTGTAAGATGCTGAAAGTGAGCAGACTAGCTTGGAGCCTACTTAACATAATATAAATTATAGGAAAGAAGCTTTGGTTAGATAGGGGCAAAAAAAACTAGTGTCGGATACAGCTATCCAGACACTAGCCAATCATTATAGAACAACTTCCATTAGTTCTGTAAATATAGAAATAAATTTTAGTTACAACAATAATCATTTTAAGGAAAATGTCTTTTGTAAAACTTTTCTATCAATTAAGGGAGATTTGAGACTCTTAAAATCTGAATTAATCTTTTTACAATTCTGCTGTAAGAGATCTTTGGTTAATTCGGCTTCCTTGATTGTCCATTCACACAGTTGACTTTGTGCTCTTGTAGGTTCATTATAAGCTTTCATTTGTTTAGCTAGAACTCTGTCAATAAATTCTGTGAAAAAGGATTTGGTGTTCTCAAGCCCATCTTCAAGAATTTGAATGAGAAACATGTTTCCATTGATTGATTCTTGATCCTCAAATACATCTTCGACATCATCATTGATTTCAGTAATCAGATCAAAATAACGCCAATCACTGAGCTCTAGTTCGAAGGTATTTTTCGGCTTCATGCTGTATATGATTTCTCTCATCAGGCGCACATCACAAGACTTATAGTAATAGTAATATTCTTCATTGATTTGAGTGGGGATCAATCCTTCTCTAAGCCGTGTTTCGTGTTTTTGATATCGCCTGATATGACTAGTAAGATCATAAGATTCTTCTGCATTAAATCCAATCTCTTTGAGCACTTTAAATATCTTTTTCCAATGCTTGGACAGTTCCTTTTTTTCAAGTTTCCAGTTTGCTTCTAAATACAAATCTAATTTGTAAATCGCCTTCTGCAGATCTATTAATTTTTCATTTAAGGCTTTCGCTTTTTTAGTTCCCAAGTGACTGAGCAATAATGGCAACTTTCTGTAGAGGAATAGTTTTTTTATCTTCTTTTTCAAGGTTTATTTCTTATATCTGTTCAAAAAATACTTTCTCCATATCTGGCATCTCATCTGTCACGAAAGCACTATATTTTCTTGCTTTTCATGTAAAATTCGCATTTTTTCTTTCACTGTTTTTGCCTCTTGTTTTAAGCTCAAACAAATTCGTTGCACATGTGAATGTGTGGCTTCAACACTACTGAGGGTATTCCTAATACGTTGCTGTATTATCCAGTCCGAAATTAAGTTGTCGAAAAAGAAATCTCTGAACTTATTAAAGTGAATACTCTCCAATCTAATAGCAATATTATTTTCTCCTAAATCCTTTAACTCTCTAATAAATAAATTGATTTGATGTTGGGCTGAAGGCAGTAATCTAATGGCATTTTCAATAGACTGTTGTTTCACATATTTAGCACGCCTATTATTCCCATGCATATTCCACTTCCCCCAGTCTTCAGCTTTCATTAGATGTGAAATTAACCCTGCGATAATCTTAAGACTCTTTTCTCCTTCTAGCATCGCCTCCCCTATTTCTTTGTCTAATGCTATATGAACATCCAGCTGATGTACAAGCTCTTGGAATTCGCTCTTAAGCGGATTAGTATTATCTGAGAGTATTTCCTTTTTCCTTTGAGCTTTTAAAGTCTTTAACCTCATTTCTAACTCATCAAGAGAATTGAGCTTTTTAGATAACAAGTCTCTTTCAAACTCCATTAATTCCACCTCCTTTTTATACTCTTTGTACTTCAAGGAAAGCTCTAGATATTCTTGTCGCTCTTTATCTAACTGTTCTTCCTTGTTTCCTAAGGTTTTATAAAAGAGAGATTTTATCCCAATCTTTTCTATTTCCTCAATGTCTTTTAGTTCCTTATCTAATTGACCGTCCATGAGCTTGATATTACTATAGGCAGCTTTTAGTTGAAGGTCTATTTCATCGATATGGGCATTTACTTTTCTCAGAGTTTCATATTCTTCGATTGCCTCTTTGATAGATGACTGAATCTTAGTTATGTTTTTCATTCAAAAGTTATAAATGTTAAGAGTAAAATTAGACTGTTTGATTAATGGTCAAATTTGAGAAGTAGTCACAAATTAAGTAGTTTTATAGATATCGAAAATCAAATAACGTAATGGGAATATTAAGAGACTTAAAGAATATTTTTTTTGGAGCTAGTGCAGTCACTAAATCAGCAACTGAAAAAGCAACAGACTTTGTAAAAGAGGAAGGAGAAATGCTCTTAGACAAAACCAAAGACATCGCGTCTGATTCGTTCGAATCGCTTACCGAAAAGACATCTGGGCTCAAAGACGCTATAGTAGATAATTCTGCTGACCTTATGTCTAAGACTAAAGAAAAACTAATTGATGTAGGAGATGATTTCAATCCCCTGGCTGAAAAAGTAAAAAGTAAAGGAAGTGATGTCATGGATAAAGTAGGAGAAATAAGTGAAAATGTAGGTGGTGTCGTAATGGAAAAAGGAGAAGTGCTTATAGATAAGACAAAGGACCTTAGTGAAAATGTCGGTGCCAAAGTACTGGATGCGAAAGATAAACTAATGGACAAAGCTGGGGAAGTCAAAGAGGAACTTGCTGAAAAGCTGGAAACGAAGATGAAAGAGGCCGATGAATGGGCTGCTCACGAGAAAGCCAATCCTAAACCAGACTTTGCTGAAGACACAATCGATGCAAGTGGCTCACTACTAGAAGGAAAAGATGATTTCTTCTCGAAAGCCGATAAATATGCCTCAGGAGACTATGGTGCATTCAGTGAAGGGAAAATTACTATTGAGGATAAAATTGAGTCCACCAAAGAAGATTTTTCCAAATTACCTCCTGCAACAGGCTTTGATGACCTTGATGGGGATGGAAATGAAATCATAGATGATGCTATAATAGACGATAAATAAAATGTAAATGCTTTAAGGCAGCACATTTAACAATTAGAGTATCTAATAAACAAGGATATCCATTTATGTCACCGCTTAGTTTGAACAATTCAACAGAAAACGAACTCCTAGTCCTGTGTAAGGAAGGAGATCGTTATGCTTGTAAGCAACTGTTTGATATGTACTCTGGCAAGATGATGGCTTTGTGCTACAGATTTGCTAGAGATAGAAACGAGGCAGAAGATATTTTACAAGAAGGGTTCGTGAGAGTTTTTACGAAACTTCATCTGTATAGCGGTTCTGGCTCATTCGAATCATGGATGAAAAGAGTCATTATCAATACCGCTCTCAAATACAGAGAAAAGAATATTACGAAGCACAATTACACTGAAATAGAAAATCTTCATGTATTCGATACAGGGCCGAATATTGTAGAAGAGCTATCGAAAGAAGAAATCTTAAACCTTATCCAGGAGCTCCCGGATGGTTATAGAACAGTTTTTAATTTGTACGTCATCGAAGGCTATAGCCACAAGGACATCGGGCAGTTTTTAAATATTGGTGAAAGTACTTCTCGTTCTCAATTAGTAAAAGCGAGGAATTTACTCAAGCAGAAATTACTTAACCAAATCAAATTAGCAGGTTGAATACTTTTGACAAAAACATAAATAAGAAGTTATATAACGTAGAGATGGATGTCTCCGACGGTATGTGGGCTTCTATCGAGTCGCAAATTCCAATGAAAAAGGAAAGACCTAAGCTCTGGTTGCTATTTCTTTTACTTGCCTTCAGTGCGCCATTTCTGATGTATACACTAGATGGCCCTAGTGCTACAGAAGGTATCGCTCAGAATAGCACTTTCACTGGCAGCAGCCCTACCCTTACTTTTGCTGACTACCAGCAAAACGATAATTTCACCGCTACTAAAGGACAGCAAAATAGCCTTAGTTCTAACACTTCAAGCTCAGGATCTACAAACAAAAATTTCACAAAATCAAAGAACAACTTAGCTCAAGGACAATCTCATCGCTTAACCCACTCAGGACTAAGGAACAATCTAACTACTGACTACCTTACAGAACTATCCAGTAGCAATACTCAAGGGATCAGCTCTACAACAAGTAAAAAATTAAAGTTTCTTAACAACCCATTTGCTCAATCAGTAAAAAAAGGTGACAAAGGAAATTTCAAATTGATAGAAAAGTCTAGAATATTCAATAAGTCTGGATCAATCAATCGTGTAACTACTTTAGCTGCCAACTTCTACACCTCTGGTGTCTGTGTTAATCATGATAAACGACTAGCAGAGTACGGTCAGCGTTTTGATATTGGAGGAGCCTCTGCAGCGGCTTGTCCTTCTTTCGAAAAGTATTACTCTGGTTTTTATGCTTTTGCCGAGGTAACAAATTCTATAGCATTTCAGAAGCTAAGTTCTGAAAACCCAAGTCTTTCGGCTCATGTTGCTGAAAGAATTATGAACGAAAAATCAGCTTACTCTTACTCTGCTTCTATTGGTGTCGGCAAGAAGTGGAATAACGGAATCATTGTAGAGACTGGTCTTAACTATGATAGGATCAATATTAATTCTGAAACTTATGGTCAGGAAGGATCTAGAAGAATGCTTATTCTTATAGACTCTGTGATGACGAGTACAGGATGGGTGACTACAATAGATACTACGTTCATTCAGACTGAGGACAAAGTCGATAAATTCAATAAATTCACTCAGTTCAATTTTCCAGTGTCCATTGGATATGAATATGAGATCAACGATAGATTTAGTCTCATAGGAAAGTCAGGTGTTCTTTTCAATATATCGTCTTCTAACAGTGGTACATTGAAAAATGAAAGTGGCGAAAGCTTCGTCTACAATAGTGAAGTTCCTGAGGCGAATTATTTTAAAACCAATCTTGGGTTAAGCTTTAACACCAATTTGTTACTCAAGGGTAATATCACTCCCCTACTGTCAGCATATGGTGGTCTCAGAGTGAACTTCTATCCTAGTAGCTTCTCATTATCGACTAATCCTATAGATCAAACTTATACTAAAACGGGTCTGACTGCAGGAGTTATGTACCGACTGTAATAGAACTTTTACTTAGAGAAATTGCTTAAGGTCAGCTTCAGAATAGTTGACTGACTTGAGGACTTTCCCATCAATCTTTCTATACACTATGTATTCTGCTCCTCTCTGGACGATTGTGGATTCTGTACTGTCTTTATCCATATAATGTTTCTGAGTCGCTTCTGCAGCTTCTAAGCTCTTACAGGTCTTACTCATGTTAGATCGCTGTACTTCGTCAAAGAGGTCTTTGAATTTTCCTGCTAACCCAAACTCTAGTATAGCTCCGGATAGAACATACTGGATATCTGAGAAAGCATCTGCTACCTCCACTAAGTCATTATTCTCAATCGCTTCCTTCAGCTCATTTAGCTCCTCTTCTATCAGATTTATCCTCAGTGCACATCTCTGCTTAGAGGGAATCTGAGGCTCATCTAGAATAGGCAAGTCAAAGGTCTCGTGAAATTCTCTCACATCATTCAAAGCCTGTGGCTCATTAAATTTCATTTTGCTCATAAGCTACTTAAGTTTGGACGCATATATACAAAGAATAATATGATATCGAAAATCAAACTGATTTCTGGAAGAGGTCTTTCACCTCGCTAGCTATAGATTGGTAGCTAAAATTTTCTAAAACTGTGACCCTAGCATTCTGAGCTATTCTCTTCATCTGCACTTTATCGTGATTCAAATCTGAAATGAGATCTACTAACTCTTCTTTGGTCTCAAAGATCATTGCATTCTCACCTGACTGTATGGATATACCTTCAAAGCCCTTAGGTGTAGAAAGTACTGTCTTCCCTAAGGCCATAGCTTCTAAGATCTTAACTCTGATACCACTACCAGAAAATAGCGGCACTACAACTATATCCAATGACTCCAAGAAGGAAATGGAATCATCCACCTCTCCGTGGAATAACACATTCGAATATTTAAGATCATCATACTTGGGGCTTCCATTTCTTCCTGCCAGATGGAATTTAAAATTCGAATCCTTGTCCAACAGTTCCTCCCAGCAAGAATAAAAAAACCAATCTAGGCCTTCTATGTTAGGCTTCCAATCCAAGGAACCAATATAGCCGAGTTTCAGTTCAGTATTAAAACTTTCTGGCGGCGAAAATTTATACTTATTCATATCAAGACCAACCGTAGCTAATTGCATATTCCCCTTAAATGAGCGAGCATAGTATTCATAGTCCTTATCACTTATAGGCAGGAGAATATCATATTCACCCTGAGTAGAGGATTCATAATCCTCCAATCTAGCAGCACATAAGTCATAGTACTTACTCTTCAGAAAGCTACTCTCTTGGCTTGCCAGATTTTTCCATATCTCATGCTCCATGTTATGGGATCTCATACAAATCTTAGCCGATGAAAACTTACGGATAGTAGAGATGTATGGTGCCATGTATAGCGTCTCTAACTGGACTATGTCAAAAGTGTTTTCTTCAAGAGTCTCGGCCAACAACTGGCGAAATGCCTCATCATCAAAACGATCAATATTGTACGAGCTATCAGAAAATAGATTTATAAAAGCATCCCAGGCCTTTACATTTGTGTCTACTGTGTGGTGCTTGATGACGCTATAATGTGCGAGCTCTTCTGGAATCTCTCGCAGCTCGTAATGATGCTTAAGTGTATTAATAGCGAGTAGACTTACTTCACAACCCTGCTCTACCAGACCTTTGCTGAGATAATGAATGGCTATAGATTCTCCATCTTTGAGAGGATAAGGAATCTTTTTACAGAGCTGAAGTATTTTCATCAGGATAAAAATAGAATTTGATCCTTCATGAACTCAATTTATATAGATTAAATATTTAGTTTAGACCTGTGCTAGAGGCAAAGAATATCTGGAAATCATACGACCAACTCACTGTCCTAAGAGGTGTGGATCTCAATATCCAGCAATCTACGATTACCAGTATCATAGGAAAATCAGGAGCAGGAAAAAGTACCCTCTTGCATATTCTAGGCACACTGGATAAGCCTGACCAAGGAGATATCTTCCTCGGAGGGGAGAATATCCATAAACTATCCAAGAAGGCTCTGGCCGCCTTTAGAAATCAAAAAATTGGTTTTGTATTCCAGTTTCATCACTTAATCCCAGAATTTACTGCCTTAGAGAATATATGCATTCCTGCCTATATAAATAAGACGCCTAAGCAGGCCGCAGAGAAAGAGGCCAAGAAATTACTAGATTATCTGGGTCTAGCTGATAGAAGTCATCATAAACCCTCAGAACTATCAGGTGGAGAACAGCAAAGAATAGCAGTTGCAAGAGCACTTATAAACAATCCCTTAGTTGTCTTTGCAGATGAACCTACCGGTAATCTGGATACTCAGACCTCTTCTGAATTGCACAACTTATTTGTTTCTCTCAAGAAAGATATGGGACAGACTTTCATCATTGTTACCCATAATCAAGAACTTGCCAGACTGAGCGATAGATGCTTAGAAATGTCTGATGGTAAGATCATAGATTAAAACACTACTTCGTAAATCAGTTCTACCAATGCTTTATATCCACACAGGGATTAGGATAGATCTGATCGTGATTATAATCACCTGGGTCCACTTTGAATGGGTTAAAGAGAAACTCGAGCGGCGCATCTTTTAGCTCTGGCAACCAATGCCTCATATACTTGCCCTCCGGGTCGTACTTCTTAGCCTGAAGAGAAATATTGAAGTATCTATCTTCTCGTGGATCTGAACCTACACCAGCTACATAATTCCAGTTACCGTAGTTACTACATGGATCATAATCTACTAACATAGACTCAAAATACTCTGCTCCCCACAACCAGTCTATCTTCATATCCTTCACTAGGAAAGAGGCCACATTCTGTCTACCCCGATTAGACATAAAGCCCGTAGCATTGAGCTCACGCATATTAGCATCTATAAATGGTATGCCCGTTCTACCTTGCACCCATTTATCGAAAAGTGTCTTATTCTGATATAGTTTAGGCGCTTCTTTATCCTTGGTCCCCGAAGAAAGAAAGATCTTATTGCCGTGTTTCTTTGCCATGAATCTGAAGAAGTCCCTCCATAAAAGTTCGAAGATCAACCAATAGGTGGATTTATTTTGCTCTACCTCAGACTCATACTTCTTTATTTCGTCATAAACTCTTTTGGGGCTCAGAGTGCCCTTGGATAGGTGCGCTGAGAACTTACTGGAATAGTCTCTCCCTAGCAAGCCATTTCGTGTTTCTTTATACTGAGATAAGTTCTGAGTATCCCATAGGTAGTACTTCAGTTCTCTAAGTGCCTCCGCCTCACCACCATGGAAGAAGCTTGAGCTTGAATCTATTGCTTCCTCCTTTTCTAGATCAAAGGAGGTGTAATCAGGTATCTCTCCATAATCGATTTCATCAGAAATAGCAGTTATGGACTCAGGTGTACAAAAGGGCTTTCTAATAGCCACAAATTTCTCCACTTCTTTTCTGAATGCCGTAAAATTATCAGGACAGTGGGTGACTGGAAAAGGTAGATCTGCAGTGTGGTAGAGCATCTTGCCTCTGTAATATCTAATCTCTTGACCGATCGACCAGAGCGCTTTTTCAAGATTATCTTGGACTAGCACTTCTTCATGTGTTCGCTCGCGGTTGCAGTAGATAAAGCTGGTACCCAACTCCTTTGCCAACTGAGGAATTATCTCTTCGGGATATCCTTCTCTGACTACTAAATTAGAGCCCGCTGCAATGAGAGACTGTCGGAGGCTATGCAAGCTCTCCATGTAGAATTTCAATCTGTAGGGACCAGTCTTTCTAAATCCATAACAGGTCTTACCCAGATACGTTCGAGGATCAATTATATAAAGCGGTATAACTTCGTCGTTATGCCCTAAAGCATCCGTTAGTGCTTCATTATCATGAAGCCTTAAATCATTTCGGAACCATACAATCGATCTACGCATAATTTTATTACTGCTTGGTCAATGTAGCAAAACAGTTAAATTTACAAGCTATAAAGTGAACAATTATTTATAAAAGAAGTTCTTGATATCGTGAGGAACATTTTAACAGCCATCATCTTATTATCCCTATTCTGCTGCAAAGGAGAATTCGCTTCTTCTGAAATACAATCGTCCTATGAATCTGTGATGAAAGTTCATGATGAAGTAATGCCTGAAATGTCCACGATAAATAAGCTTCAAAGAAAGCTCAAAAAGCTCGATCTTCAAGATCCAAAAGTTATGGAGCTGAAGTCTGCTTTACAGTCAGCAGATGATGGAATGATGGATTGGATGCACGACTTCAAGCTAGATAGAAAGGCTCCAAAAAACAGTCAGCTAGACTACCTTCAAAAAGAACAGCAAAAGATAGATAAGGTCTCTGATGATATGAAGACCTCTATAGCTAATGCGCAAGCATATTTGGATGCACAAAAATAAGATGATTAGAAAAATCGCCACTCCCCTACTTATTATAATTGCCTCATTATCAGCATGTAAGCAAGAAGATACTTCTCCCCTACCTATCTTAGGTGTGAAGGAATTCATTAATGGAGATACTGTCTATCACAAGATTCCAGCTTTCGATTTTATCACCCAAGATAGCCTCCCTATATCTAATGCTGACTTCACTGATAAGCTCTATGTTGCAGACTTCTTTTTCATGTCTTGCCCATCCATCTGCCCGAAGGTTAAGCAGCAAATGTTACGGATCTACAACCGCTATGAAGACAACTCTAAGCTCAAGCTAGTCAGTCATACTTTGGACCCCAAAAGAGATACCCCTGAGAGGCTCAAAATGTATGCACAAAATCTTGGTGTAGAGACTGACAAATGGATGTTTCTGACAGGTGACAAAGATGAGATATATGACATCGCGGAAGACTATTTTGTATCGGCCTATGAAGATGAAGATGCCCCCGGTGGGCTAGATCATTCCGGTAAAATTTTGCTTGTAGATAGTAAGGGACATATAAGAGCTTTTGCGGAAGGCACAGACCCAGATGACGTAACGGTATTCTTCAAAGACATAGACAAACTGCTTGCAGAATATGAGTGGCAGTAGACTCTTTTATATTCTTTGTCTTCTCTGTGGCATCTTAGCGTTAAGCAATTGCGATCAAGTCAAATATCCGTATGGCGAAAGAATCTACCTCCGGCAATGTGCAGACTGTCATATGGATAATGCAGAAGGATTATCCAGTCTCTACCCTAGCCTCAAAACTGAATCCATAGAATCACTCATTTCTGAAATGCCCTGTATAATTCGGTATGGTACACAAGATAGTACTGAGCTCATAAAGATGCTTCCTATGCCTAAGATGAGTGAAGTGGAAATAGCCAATGTGATGAACTACATTGTCCAAGACCTTAATGGCTTAAACCAAGAAATAAAGCTGACACAGGTAAAGGAAATGATCCAAAATTGCACCAATAAAAAATAGCCTCTCCAACAATGAAAAAATTTATCGAGAGCGAAATTCGTATTAGGGCCACCGTCACACAAATTCTGGATGCCCTCCTAGAGTTAGATCATCTCAAGAAATGGTGGGGAGTGGATTCAGCCCTTATAGAAAAGAAGGATGGTGGCATTTATACCATCACTTGGCTAAAGTCAGAACATGGTATAAAATTCATAAGTACTGGGAGAATAAAACTTTACGACAGAACAAGCCATCTGCACCTAGAAGATATGGTCTATATAAATTCTGAAAAACCGATTCTAGGACCATTCACTATTCAATATAATATAGAAAGTCACAAAAGTTTTTCTATTCTGAAGATCCGTCAAGGGGGTTTTGAAAAAGGACCAAAACATGAATGGTACTACAAAGCAGTCATGGAAGGTTGGCCTCAGGCCTTAGTCATGCTTAAAAACTACTTGGAGAAATAATCAGCTTGCAAACTTTCGTTTTCTATTCCAATTAAAGAACAGACCGAATAAGAGTACTAAGACGATTGGAAGTGCCAGATTAATCACTTGCCATTTTAATCTTTCATTCTTCAGTTTCACCTGATCTAACATCCGCAATTGTAAGTTTTTAGATCTGGATTCCATTAGGCCATACTCGTCTGTCATGTAATCTATGGCATTGGTAATAAATTCTGCATTACCACCATAGACCATACCTTCCCATTGATTGAATCCTAGAGGACTAATCTTGTTATTACTCGAGCTATACAGGTTCTTAATGATATCTACATCAGATACAAAAATCTGTGAAGTAGAAGAGGACTTGTCTTTGAATTCAGCACCGATCTGTTGTAGGCCATTAGCCATTTCTTCAGTGACTCTATTCTTAAAGAATGACTCGAATTCTCCCTCTACTAGGACCGCAGTAGGCAGCTTAGGCTTATTGAAAGCTTCTGGCTTTTGTGTCATTTTAATAATCTCAAAGGACAACCTCATGGGATAGAGTTGGAATCGACTATACTGAGAAGAATTAAGCAGCACCTTAGAAGTCAAGTTCAATTTTGTATCTAACAGTTCTATACTACCAGGAAAGTTAGAATATACACGATCAATGTTATTGACTATAGGATGATCATTAGATGACTGAAGGAGTGGATAGTAAACCCAATTAAATAACTCCTGCTGCGCTCTATTCCCAGCCTGACCTATTACTTGTGGAATCTTAGAATTTTCAAGATCTAGAACCAAATCCTTTTTCATCCTCACCCCATACTTAAAGAACATATCATCCAGACCATGTTCTATCGGTCTAGGGATATAAACATTGTTCATATTGATGCTATCCAGATTCACGTCAAGGCTCTCCACAAACCACATTACCTTTCCACCATTCATGATATACTGATCTATCAGAAACTTAGACCTAGTAGACAGTGTCGCCTTAGGTCGTGCGACAATGAGTAGATCTACATCCTGCTTTATCTGATAGACACTATCTAGATTGATCCTACCAGAATTCATAGTACCTGAAATGCCTTGTTCCAGAGTCGCAGTTTGAGATTCCATCAACTCACCATTCCCATCTGTAAATAACACAATAGGAATATCATCCTTAAAGAGCTTTTCGATGGCGCTGGCAAATTTGTATTCAAGATTATTAGCTGATCTATTGAGCCATACTTCCTGGTTCTCCCCTCTTATCTGTCCATCCAGTAGATTGATCGCGATATTCCTGGGGCCTAGTTGCATCAATGCAAAAGGATAGATGAGCTTTTCTACCTTCTGATCATTTTCCATTACAATCAGATTGCTCGGATAGATGCCATCCTTAGCGAGATTTTCTCTACGAGCATTAATATCCTTGATAGAGCCTTCGGAGGGATCGGTAAACTTAAATTCGATGAGTGGATTAGCGGCTTTAAGTTGCTTGATGACTTCTTCCGTTCTGTTCTGCAGTCTTTTGTAGCCAGAAGGTAAATCACCTGCTAGAAGCACATCAATGTAGATGACATCATTTACATCATCCAGTAAGGTTTCTGTAGCATTAGTCAAGGTATAGCGCTTGTCCTCTGTCAGATCCAAGAAAGTATAGAGATTCCTAGATATGACATTGAGCAATAGTAAAATAGCTATGACTATCAGTGTCTGAATTAATATGGTACTCCTCCTATTCTGCATTACCATCTTCTCTTATCAAGTGATACTACTGTACACCATATGAACAAAAAGGACATGCTCAAAAAATAAACAATGTCCCTTGTATCTATTCTCCCTTTACTAATATTATCGTAGTGATATTCTAAGCCTATGGACTTCACTACATCATCTAGAGTCCCAAAGAACATAGGCAACTCACTGACGAAACTAAAGGCAAAGTAAAGTATGAAACAACTGAAGGCTGTAAGTATAAAAGCAACTATCTGATTATCAGTGATACTAGACATAAAGACTCCCACTGCACAATACACTGCAGAAAGCAAGAAGAGTCCTATGTAGGAGCCTATCACTGCCCCATTATCTAAGTTACCAATAGGACTGCCCAGATAGTAAATACTAAAGTAGTAAACTAAAGTGGGTAGCAAGGCAAAAAACACTAGGGTCAGGCAAGCGAAATACTTGCCTCCAACTATCTGGAGGTCACTTAGGGGCTTAGTCGTCAAGAACTCCATGGTTCCTTTCTGCTTTTCATCAGCGAATGCTTGCATCGTTACTGCTGGAATCAAAAACAAAAATACCAGAGGACCTATACTGAAGAGCTGCCCCATACTCGCATAATTATAATTGATAACGCTGGTATCCGAGAATACCCACATAAATAGCCCAGTGATGAGAAGGAAAATCACTAGCACCATATAGCCAGTAAGTGAGCTAAAGAAACTTCTTAATTCTTTCAAATAGATACTCCTCACTACTTCCTATTTTCTTCTTGGGTGAATGACTTGAATACAGACTCTAGAGACTTCTTTTGGACTTCAAGACCTAAGATCTTATTTCCGTTTTCTACCACTTTATCAAATACATGTTCCCGCACATCTCGTTGATCAGTAGTTAAGAGGGTATAACTTTTAGGGCCAGACTTGTGCACTTTACTGATGCCTTCTATTGACTGTAATACCTCTTCTGATATCTCACTCAGCAATTCCAATTGCAAGGTCAATCCTACTGTCTGCTGCTGACTCAATGAGGCTATCTTGTCATCAGCAACGATCTTCCCCTTATCTAGGATGACAACCTTATCAGATACGGATTCTACCTCTTGTAGTATGTGGCTGGAAAAGATTATTGTTTTGTCTTTCTTCAGAGAAGATATAAGGCTTCTGATTTCGATAAGCTGATTAGGATCGAGTCCAGAAATTGGTTCATCCAAAATCAATACTTCAGGATCATGTATCATAGCCTGGGCTAAGCCTATACGCTGCTTATATCCCTTAGACAATGCGGATATCTTCTTTTTATACTCTCGTTCTAATCCCACTAAAGAAATAAGCTCACTTACTCTTGCTCTCTTATTACTTAACTTATGAATCTGAGCTACAAAATGGAGGTACTCTTGTACGTACATTGTACCATAGAGAGGATTATGTTCTGGGAGGTAGCCTATTTTCTTTTTGATGTCAGCATCATGCTTACCAGCTTCGAGACCACAGATTATTGCAGAGCCAGAGCTAGCTGGCATATAGCAGGTGAGTATCTTCATGGTCGTCGTCTTACCCGCACCATTGGGGCCTAGTAGACCTAGGATTTCTCCTTTTTTGACATCAAAAGAGATGTCATCTATAGCTTTCTGAGCTCCGTAGATTTTTGTCAATCCTCTAACTTCGATACTCACTATGCTGGATTTATTTTGTCAAATACTGTATGCACATCTAAAGCTTCTTCCACAGAATAATTTGCTATTCCTGTTCTTCTCAACGCATAAAGATAAGCCGAAGTATCTAATGCTTTGCCTAAGTCCCTAGCAAATGCTCGTATATAAGTGCCTTTACCGCATAAAATGTCAAACTCAACATAAGGATTATCGAATTTCTTGAGTTCTGTAGAGTGAAATACGACAGGCTTGACTTTGGGCTTGAAAGCTTTTTCTTGTCTGGCTAGTTTGTACATGGGGACCCCATTAATTTTCTGTGCGGAATAGATTGGTATTTCTTGCATCATTGGTCCTGCAAACTTTGACATTTGTTGCTGCACAGCTTCTAAGGTTATCATGCTTGTATCTCTTAGGTCTTCTTCGTCTTTCTCCCTATCTAGGGTATTAGTAGTGGCACCCAGCTTTACGATCCCTTCGTATCTCTTATCATGATTCTCCTCTAGAGGAATCTTCTTGGTATACTTTCCCGTAAATATCATCAATAGACCAGTCGCTAGTGGGTCTAGGGTACCATTATGCCCTACCTTGAATTTCTTTATCCCGTACTTCCTTCTCAGCGCAAACCTCAACTTATTGACCACATCAAAGGAGGTCCATTCCAAAGGTTTATCTATCAGAATAACTGCACCTTCTCGAAAATCAATCGAAGATATATCCGTTCCCTTTTTTACTATTATCATTAGACATTCAGATAGATCAGCAAGCCGATACCGACTATAAAGCAGTAGAGTGAGAACCACTCCAGTTTGGCTTTCTTTACAATGTTGATCATAATCGTGCAGGCAAATGTTCCTGTAAAAAATGCTGCTGTGAATCCCACCAACAAATAGCTAGCTGAAGGCATATTAGAGACTAGGTCTCCAGATAATAAATCCTTAGCCATCTTTCCGAATATCAATGGGATAACCATCAAAAATGAGAACCTAGCGGCTTCAGTTCTGTTGATACCCAATAATATAGAGCTTGCAATTGTGGAGCCTGATCTTGAGATCCCTGGCAGAATGGCTATTGCTTGAGCTACTCCTATTAGGAAGGCTCTAAAGCCATTCAATTTGAAATTGGAAACTTTAAGTTTTTCTGAGAGCAGTAGAATGATCCCTGTGAAAATCAACATTATGCTGACCAAGGTTATTTGTCTATGAAAAAACGTCTCCAAAAAGTCTTCGAATAATAGACCGACGCAGACTGCAGGGATCATAGATATGATGATGTAACCAATGTAAGTTCTACTATTGGACTCATCATTTTTTAGAGCTCCAGTGAGCAGATCCATTATATCTTTTCTAAATACAAAAACGGTAGATAAAGCTGTGGCAAAGTGTAAGACCACTGTAGTAAGCATACTCTGCTCTGCTATACTGTCATCGTTAAAAAAGTACTTGAGAATTTCGATGTGGCCACTGCTACTTACAGGAAGAAACTCTGTGAGGCCTTGAGCAATCCCTAATACGATTGCTTCAATCAATTCTGACATAGACGAAAATCTCTACTTAAAAATAGCGTAGACCTGAATAGCTAAGCCCGTCAAGATAACAATGGGAGCCAATAAAATTCTTCTCATACTGTAGATCTCTGACTCGTCCCACACAGCAGGATTTTCATTATATCCTCCTATCATTAGCAACATGCCTATGGTAATCAAAGCTAACCCTATTCCTATCCACTTATAATTTTCTTTACCAAAAGCTAGTTGCGTACTAGCAGAAGAAGTTTTTGCTGACACCGATGGTCTTGCTGTTTTTACAACCTTCTTTTCTACCGATTGGTTGACTGCAGAAGTTTTATCCTTTCTGTTCTTCTTTTCTTTCTTCTTAGCCATGACTTATAGTGATTTAAGAAATTTTGTCAATTTGATTTTTACGATGATATAGTTCATCAAAATTACCAGCAAAAGTGGGAATATCACTGCTAATATCAGATTAGTAACACTAATATCCGCAATTCTAAGACCTAATAGGTTTATCAATAGATAAATCACTGGTATAAATAGAACAAAGGCCAGAATCCAGCCCCTAATCACCGAGCATACCTGAAATTTACTGAACAAACTAGTGATATAAGAATTGTCAGATCCATAGATAATTAAAGATCTAACTATCTGTTTATTCTCCTCGATCAGAGCTCTGATAGAAGAACTAAAAAAGAAGTAACTAATTAGTAACAATAGTACTCCTAATAGTAGCTTAGGTAACATTCCAAATGAGAGTGCCATAGCATTTGATGTTCCTGATTGAGTAGAGGAGTCATAGATTCCTGAGATAGCGTTGTCTTCAGCGAGATAAGATCCAAAGCTTTGGGTCTGTGCATTATCCTGCAGGTACGAGAACTCTATAATATCTCTATATGGATTTGTCAATGCAAGTTTTTCTAGCACTCCTCCATTCATCTCATCTTTCATGAGTTGAAGGGCAGCCTCTTTAGTGTGGTGAATAATCGAACTGCGGTCTACCAACTCAGAAGTCTTTAGTCGATCTAGTACCGACTGTAATTCTTCTGAAGTGACCTCAGAATTAAACTCCACCAATTGGATGTTCTGTGAGCTCTGATGACCACTAAGAAGTGAGAACATCATCAAAGCAGCTAGCATCAGCATCAGTACCCACTGAATGATACCATTAGACACTATGGAGTTAAGATATGATGGTTTATTTTTGAGGTAGACTCCCATAGGGCAAACATATGAACAATTATATTAAACTAATTTATATATCTCTTTTTCTATTGCTAAAGTGTGGTCTTTATGGGCAAACTTATCTGTCAAACCCATCACTAGAGGATAAACCGGCAGATGCCACTATGCCTACAGGATGGTTTGCTGGCACTACAGGCACTACACCAGATATCTTACCAGGCTACTGGGGGGTATATACTGAGCCAGAAGATGGTGAGAGTTATGTGGGCCTTATCACCAGAAAAGATGGAAGCTATGAAAGTATCTCGCAGAGGTTAGAAACAAAGCTAAAAAAAGAGACCTGCTATAGCCTCAGCTTATACCTTGCATACTCAGAAAATTATTCTGGTTATAATACACCACTGAAACTGAGAATATGGATAGGCTCCAAAAAGAACAAGAGAGAACAACTGATATTCACATCGCCTACTATCTCGGAGGAAGAATGGCAAGAATTTAAGGTCAAGTTCAATCCTGAGAAAAACATGAAGTACTTCATCATTGAAGCCTATAATGATAGTGGTCAAAATGTAGAAGGCAATATTCTAATAGACAAGATTTCTGGACCTAGATTCTGTAACAAAGCCTAATTATGAAAAAACTAGTAGTACTATCAGGTGCAGGCATAAGTGCAGAGAGTGGTATAAAAACCTTCAGAGATCACGATGGCTTATGGGAAGGACACGATGTTATGTCTGTAGCTTCGCCAGAAGGCTGGGCTAAAGATCAAGAGCTGGTTCTAGACTTTTATAACCAAAGAAGGAGGCAGTTACAAGAAGTGACTTTCAATACTGGCCATAGCAATATAGCAGAGTTAGAAAAACATTATGAAGTAATAGTGATTACGCAAAATGTTGATAATCTTCATGAGAAAGCTGGTAGCACAAACGTATTACACCTGCATGGAGAGCTCAACAAGGTGCGATCCACCATACATCCAGAACTCGTATATGAATGGACTAAAGACCTCAATACTGGTGATACCTGTGAAAAAGGAAGCCAATTAAGACCCCATATTGTATGGTTTGGTGAGGCTGTACCTATGTTAGATTTGGCTGTTAAGGAAGTCTCAGAAGCAGATATCTGTGTCATTATCGGTACTTCACTGCAAGTCTATCCTGCAGCAAGCCTCATTTCTTATGCACCCTTGGATGCAGAAATCTACTATATCGACCCTAAACCATTCATTTCCAGTGAATTAAGAGCACGAAAGCATCAGATAATCCAAGAAGGTGGATCTAAGGGAACAGCACTTCTACTGAAAACGTTAATCGACTAACGGAACTAATCAATCAAGCCTCATTTAAGATTAAAAGCTTAACTTTGCAGCATAATCAAGAACTTTGTTCCTAAAATTTCAAATAGAAATATACCAATGGCTGGTCCCCTTGGTTGCGCTCTTCTTTATCTGGAGAATCATTTCCCAGTTCAGAGCCAACAGGAGACTTCTAATAGGTACCATAATATGGGTGACATTTTGGGTGATTCTATCACTCCTTGCTATGTTACCAGATACTATCTCCTTCTCTATAGCAGAATCGCTTGGACTCAAGAGTAACATCAATGCTGTCATTTTTGTTTGGTTAGGGTTTCTATTTATCATGACCTATTACCAATCATCCACTATCGAAAGACTAGAGCGACAAATGACAGAATTGGTAAGAAAAGTAGCTCTAGAAAAACAAGCCAAATTGGATCTTCAGAAAAAACTAGATGAATCAAAAGCATCACAAGTACAGGGGTCCAAAAAAAAACTTAAATTAAAGACCCTTGCTGGCGAATGAAAATACTTTTCGTTCTTGAAAACTACTACCCTAATATTGGAGGCGTAGAAACCCTATTCAAAAACCTCTCAGAATCATTAGTACAGAGAGGATATACAATCACCATTCTCACCAATCAATTTAGCAAAAGCCTTAGCAGAAGAGAAAGCATTAATGGTGTAGATATTGTTAGAGTGCCTTTCTACAATAGATATCTCTTTACTATTCTTGCATTCTTTCCAGCCTTCAAGTTGGCCAGACAGCATGATATCATACATACGACTTCTTATAATGCAGGAGTGCCTGCATTTTTTGCAGGGCTACTCTCTAGGAAAAAAGTTCTGATCACTTTTCACGAGGTATGGGGGAAATTATGGTTTGATCTTCCATATATGAGTAAATTTTCTCTGAGCTTGCATTATCTCTTCGAGAAGTTTTTACTACTTCTGCCTTTTTACAGATTTATAGCCGTATCAGAGGCAACACAAAAGAACCTTATAGGAGCTGGCATTATAGCAGACAAGACTAAACTCATACATAACGGTATAGAGTATGATAAATTCGCACTTTCTGCTAACAAGGGGAACGAGGCAACATCAGACCACTACAAGTTTATCTACTTCGGGAGACTAGGCATTTCTAAAGGCATAAATCTCATTTTAGATGCGGTAGAGCTACTTAAAGAAGGCCGTCAAAAATTCAGACTGACCTTAGTCATTCCATCTGAACCAGCTGACTTTAGACAGAAGATAATCCACATTATAAAGACCAAAAAGATTGAGTCTCTTATAGACATTAAAAGTGACTTAGAGGCTAAGGTTTTGCAGACAGAAATCACCAACTCTGATGCTGTTATTATCCCTTCATACAGTGAAGGATTTTGTTTCACCGCAGTAGAAAGTATGGCTCTTGGAATACCGATAATATCATCTGGAAAAGGGGCTCTAGAAGAAGTCGTAAATGGCAAACATCTAACTATGAAAAGTCATGATGGAGAAGGTCTCGCTGAAGCCATGGAGATGGCAATGGCTAATGAGTGGGATGAAAAAGAATCTGCCAAATTTGAACTAGAAGATTCTATACAAAAGTATATGGCCCTTTACAATTCTTTGATAATTTAATACTCTCATTAAACCTCGTATCATTCCGTAGATGTCAAAGCGTATCGTATTCTTAGCTGATTGTCTTGTAACTCAGAAAGCGGGGATACACTATTACGCGAAGCAATTCATAGAACGTGTAGTCGCTCAATACCCTGACAATCAATACTATACACTACTCCCCCACCCCTACTCGGGGTCCCAAACCAAGGAAATCATAGTCCCAATCAAAGGATATATCCCCATGCATTATAGACTGCGATCCTTTACTTCTATTCCCAAAAAGATAAACAAACTGAAGCCTGACCTCGTCATAGAGATGGCACATTTTGGCCCTTTCGGACTAGCCCAGAATATAAAAAGAGCTACTGTTATCCATGATCTGACACCAATACTCTATCCAGAATGGCATGATAGAACAAGTCATTATGTACACAAGTTATTTCTGCCACGCATACTCAAAAACGCTGATCACCTGATAGTAAATTCAGTAAAAACTGCAGATGATCTAAAGAGCTATGACCCAGAAACTACAGACAAAATATTGGTAGCCTATCCGCAAATAAATACCATTGGGGAAAATATAAAATCCTCAACTAATAATTCTAGTAGATACATTCTAACGGTAGGCACTATAGAACCCAGAAAGAACTATGAAAAACTAATCCTAGCGTTTGAAAAAATAGCTACAGAATTCAAAGACCTAGAACTTAAAATCGTGGGCTATAAAGGTTGGAAATCCAAAGCTGTTTTTAATCTCATAGAGCAATCACAATATAAAAGTAGAATCCATCTAGAAGGATATACTACAGAAGAAAGATTACAAAAGCTCTATCATCATGCACATGCTTTTGTCTATCCTTCTCACTATGAAGGATTTGGATTACCTGTACTAGAGGCACTAGGACATGGTCTCCCATTAGTCTGTTCTGAAATCCCTACCTCAAGAGAAATATGTCAAGACGCAGCTATATACTTTGACAAAGATGACGAGAATGATCTGGCCCAAAAGCTTGCGCACTTGCTGTCATCACCAAACGAGATGGCTGAGAAAAAATCCGCCAGCAGAAATCAGTATACGACCTTCTCGAGCAAAAAGCTAGAGCTTGATCTGCTCTTTGGCTCCTCTTCATAGAATAATTATCAAGATTAATCTAGAGTCCAGAAAACTATTCAACTGGATAAGCTATATTTAAGTCAAAGCAAAAACATGCAAGTTCTTCGGACCAATAAACTAACCAAGAAGTACGGCTCTCTTACTGCTGTCAATCAAATAGATTTATCTGTAGAAGCTGGTCAGATTATGGGTCTCTTAGGCCCTAATGGAAGTGGCAAAACCACTACCCTAGGATTAATCCTTTCTATCCTAAAGCCTACTAGCGGAGACTTTGAGTGGTTTGAAAACAGATATAATGGAGATCATAGAAGGCATATTGGGGCCATCTTAGAAACCCCTAACTTCTACCCGTACCTAAATGCTGATGAAAATCTTGATATCATCAGACAGATCAAACAAGTAGATGACTCTAACTATGATGAGCTATTATCATTGGTCAGACTAGCCGGAAGACGAAAGTCCAAATTTGGAACCTACTCGCTAGGAATGAAACAAAGACTGGCAATAGCCGCAACACTGATAGGCAACCCAGAGATCGTCATCTTTGATGAACCTACCAATGGGCTAGATCCTGAGGGGATATCTGAGGTCAGAAAGATACTTGCTGAAATAGCCTCTAGAGGAAAGACCGTCATCATGGCCAGTCATATCCTAGCAGAAGTAGAAAAGATCTGTACCCATGTTACTATCCTAAAAAATGGGCAACTATTATCCTCAGGTCCTGTAGGCTCCATCCTAAGCGAAGATATCACCATAGAGATATCAGCACTCAACAAGGCAAACCTTCTAGATTTTCTACAAAACTTCACCGGTATACATAAGATCAAAGATGTAGGAACCCATATAGAATGTACTGCAGATCAGAACTTATTGGTCTCTGCACTGAATAAGGCCGCAGCTGAAAGAGGACTAGAGATCACACATCTCGTATCCAGAAAGAGAAAGTTAGAAGAGGAATTCTTAGAAATAACAAGCAGAAAGTAGAATAGATATGATCAGCAAATTACTGAAACTGGAGTGGTCCAAGTTTAGAAAGAATTCTACCATCTCCTTACTGATGATTTTCTTCATCATCTTCTTTCCAGCGTCTCTTTACTTTGGTAGAATCCTAGACAACATAGCGGAGCATCTACCAATGAATGTAGACATCTTTGATGCTTCTCTTATTTGGGATTATTTGGGCTATGCGGGTAACTGGATAGTGTTCTTCTTTCTGGGAGTCTTAGTGATCTATACTGTAACCATAGATGTAGCGAATAAGACGATGCGGCAAAATATAATAACAGGCTTGAGTCGTAAGGATTTTTACCTCTCTAAGTTCATGATAGTTATCGTTCTTTCTGTATTTGCTACAATTTACTATTTCCTTCTAGCGACTGTCATAGGATGGATAAATACCGATGGTGCGAGTATCAGTAAGATGATGGATAATGATGCTGCTCCTTTCAGATTTCTACTGATGTCCCTAGGGTATCTAAATTTCGCTTTGTTATTAGCTTTTCTTATTAGGAAGGCAGGAATCGCAGTTTTTGTATATCTGACTTATGGTCTCCTAGGAGAACCACTATTGAAGATTTGGCTACAAAAGTACGTTACAGAATCTGGGGTAGTCAATTACTTACCTATGAATGCGACAGAAGACCTCATGCCTGCTCCTGTACTCAAGATGGCCAGTGATTTCAATTCAAAGGTAGATGCCTATCTTCTGACCTATGCCGAAGCAGGAATTACGACAATTGTGTTTGGTATTATCTTCATTGTCCTCGGCTTTTGGGTTTTTAAGAATAAAGACATTTAATACCTCCTAAGCTTCTTATTTTAGAGGCAATGACACAAAAAAGAATCACCGTCCTAGTATCTGGGAGTACAGGTCAGCTTGGTCAAGAGCTACAAGCTATTGCCACACAATTTCCTAGGCTTAAGTTTACCTTCCAGAACAGATCTAGTCTAGATCTATCATCAAAGGCTTCAATAAAAACCAACCTCGAAAAATCCTATGACTTTTTTGTCAATGCAGGTGCCTATACTGCAGTAGATAAAGCTGAGCACGATCAGAAAACAGCTGAAAAAATAAATACCACTGCCTTAGGTCATATAGCAAGGTATGCCCCAGCCCAAACAAAGGTAATTCATATATCTTCAGACTATGTCTATCATTTAAAATTAGATAGACCTCTCAAAGAATCAGATACAACTCAGCCAAAAGGCGTATATGCAAAGACTAAGCTAAAAGGCGAGCAACTCCTCTTGGATAAAAGACCGGATTCCATAGTGCTGCGTACTTCATGGGTATACTCCAGCTTTGGAAACAACTTTGTAAAAACGATGCAGAAACTAGGTGCCTCAAGAAATGAGCTCACCATTGTTGCTGATCAACATGGCGCTCCTACCTATGCAAGAGATCTAGCATCAGCTATCTGCCATATGATACTAAACCAAAAGCTACACAACCTAAGTGACCTGTCTAAGAGTGGTATATTCAATTACAGTAACATGGGCTTAACCAATTGGGCAGATTTTGCTAGAGAGATTTTCAAGCAATCAAACATAAAATGTGGAGTCACTAATACGACTACCAAAGCCTACAATGCTCCTGCTCCAAGACCTCTATGGAGTATGCTCTCAAAAGTAAAAATTCAAGAAAGCTACCACCTCCATATTCCATACTGGAAAGAAAGTCTTTCTAGATGTCTTCAAGAACTAAAGAAGTAGTTTCATGAGTGGGAATAATTGCATAAATTGAAATAAAATAATCTATTGAGTCTATTGCGCTATATAATTGTAATCGGAGTAATCTTTCTGTTGTTACCTACTGCAATTTATGGAACGCATAACCGGGCGGGAGAAATAACATATTCGCAGACGGGGCCATTGACTATCGTCGCCACAGTTACTACCTATACTAAGACTAGCTCATCAGGAGCAGACAGAGACAGCTTGACTATCTTCTGGGGTGATGGCACTTCAGAGATCTTTCTAAGAACTAATGGTGTAGGAGAAGAGGTGCCAGGAGAAGATATAAAAATTAACTTCTACGTAAAGGAACATACCTACCCTGGAAGAGGGATGTACACCATCTCATTCCAAGACCCCAATAGAGTAAACAATATTCAGAATGTCAACTACCCTAATTCTGTTGATGTTCCCTTCTTTGTACAGACTACTTTCACTCTCATAGAATCACAATTCCAAGGGCCCAATAACTCAGTACTCTTACTACAGCCGCCTATTGATTTTGCCTGCGTAGGAAGGAAATTTATCCATAACCCTAATGCTTATGATCCTGATGGGGATAGTATTAGTTATGAACTGATAGTGCCTTTAGAGGCCTCTGGACGAGAAGTGCCGAAATATTTCTATCCAGATGAGTTGCCGGGGGCTAATAGTCAATTAGATATAAATCCTATAACAGGAGATCTCGTTTGGGATGCTCCAAATATTACTGGAGAATTCACTGTCGCGATAAGAATAAACGAGTACAGAGAAGGCAGACTGCTCAACTCTGTGGTCAGAGACATGCAGATTCTTGTCCTTCCCTGTAATGATACCCCACCAATAGTAGAAGCTGTAGACGAGATATGTGTAGTGGCTGGAACAAGTATAAATATACCTGTGACAGTGACAGACATAGACACAGGTCAAATGGTTCGTATCTCTGCGACAGGTGGTCCATTCGAGTTAGAAAATTCACCTGCCTTTTTAGCTAATCAAAATGAATTTCAAGAATCTCCTCTACGGACTACATTTACTTGGGATACAAAGTGCGAACATATCTCCGATGCATACTACCAAGTTGTATTTAGAGGGCAAGATGACTCACGTCAGGGGCTCAATGGAAATTCAGTTCTCAAAAGTCTGCGTATAAAAGTAGTAGGTCCCCCTCCCGAAAATCTTGTGACAGAAGTTATCGAAGAGAATGTTATCCAATTGAATTGGGGTAAGCCCTATGCCTGTGAGAATACTTTGGATGATTCCTTTATTGGATTTAGAATCTATCGAAGAGAAGGTACTAATCCGATATCCTTAGATACCTGTGAAAACGGTCTTGATGGTAAAGGCTATGAAGTCATCAAGTTTCTGACTAATGAAATGCAAGGTGACAAATACTTTTATAATGACTCCACTGCAGTAAAAGGTAAAATATACTGCTACAGAGTACTCGCCAATTTTGCTCAACGAACTTCGACCAATCAACCATTCCGAATTGTAGAAAGCTTGACCTCTGAGGAATCTTGCATTCAATTACAGCAAGACATACCACTCCTAACAGAAGTTTCTGTAAAAGAAACTTCAGAGCAGTCCGGTGTCATATCCGTGGCTTGGCTAAAGCCTGTATATCCTGATTTGGATACAATTGAAAATCCTGGTCCATATAGTTACGTGCTCAATAGATCTGAAGATGGTGTGAATTTCATTGCTGTGAATACTACTGAATTCCAATTTTTCGGAGCGGAGGGTTTCCTCAGGACTACTGACACAGGAATCAATACCGTAGAAAAACAATACTTCTACAGAGTAGACTTCTACAGTAATAATGAATTGTATTCAAGCTCTGCCATTGCCAGCTCAGTCTTTTCCTCTATTGTGTCCTCTGACCAAATGAATACAATCACCTGTATCGAAAGTGTGCCTTGGCAGAACTATCTATACACCTTAGAACTAGAAGACAATGGTGCTACTAGTTCAGTAGCAAGCAAAGTTGAATGTGAGTTCATTCAAGACAATCTTACTAATAATGATGAAGTCTGCTATAGGATCAAGACCACTGGCACCTATGGATTACTAAATACTCCAGACAGCCTCATTAACTACTCACAGATAGTATGTGGGATTCCTGTAGATACTGTAGGTCCTTGCCCTCCTCAGCTAGCTGTTTCTAACCCTTGTCTTGATATCAATGAAGAACCGACTAGTGAAGAATATATAAATAGTCTCAGTTGGATAGGTTCTGAGAATATTTGCTTTGATGGAGATGTTGCTTCCTATAATATCTATTACTCTATAGACAGTGTAAGCCTGGATTTTGAACTCATAGAAACGGTAACTATCGGAGAGGACTATAGAACAGTCCACCTGCCAGAATTGGGCATTAGTGGCTGCTATGCTGTCACTGCGATAGATACGCTGAGTAATGAAGGTAGCCTCAGTAATATAGTCTGTATGGCTAATTGCCCGATCTATGAGCTGCCTAATACCTTTACTCCCAATGCAGATGGAGCCAATGATTTCTTCATACCCAGAGAGAATAGGTTCGTAGCCAGTGTGGAATTTAAAGTTTTCAATAGATGGGGCAATCTAATCTATGAAACCAATGACCCAGAAATAAATTGGGATGGAAATACAAACAACGGTGAACAATATCCAGAAGGAACATATTACTATACATGTAGTGTCCTCGAGCAAGGTCTGAACGAAGAGTTGGTAGAGGTTGATTTTCTAAATGGATACATCCAAATTTTAAGGTAACATATGTTCACAGGTATAGTAGAGTCTATTCAGCCTATCAAGGCAATAGAAGAGAAGGGAACAAATTTAATTTTTACAATTGCAGAAAGTTTTGACGAACCCTTGTACATCGATCAAAGTATCGCACATAATGGTGTCTGTCTAACTGTAATAGAAATCTCTGACGGTAGCTATAAAGTAGAAGCTATAAAAGAAACCTTAGATGTTTCCAATCTAGGAACTCTAAAAGTGGGTGATGTTGTAAACCAAGAGCGCAGTGTAAAGCTACAGACAAGAATGGATGGTCATATCGTCCAAGGCCATGTGGATGAGACTGCCACCTGTGTAGGAGTCCAAGAAGTAGATGGTAGCTGGTTATATACCTTCAGACTCAATCAAGGATCCAATAAGCTCGTAATTCCCAAAGGATCAATCACCATAAACGGCATCAGTCTAACTGTAAAGAGTATACAAGGAGATCTTGTGGAAGTGGCTATAATCCCTTATACGCAAGAGCATACAAATTTACATACTTTGAAAATTGACTCAATGGTGAACATAGAGTTTGACATGGTAGGAAAGTATGTGATAAACTATATGGAAAAAATAAATGCCTAAACTCAAACAAGAGCTTAGGCATTCATATATCTAAATAACGAGGTTTCTTACTCCCCCATTTCCATTTCACCTTCTTTTTCCTCCTCTTCTTGTACTACTGGAGCAACAAGTTCTGCAGGTTTGACTATCATGTTTCTGAAATCTCTAAGTCCTGTTCCTGCTGGGATCAACTTCCCTGAGATTACATTTTCTTTTAGTCCTTCTAAGGTATCTACCTTTGCTCCTATAGCTGCCGTACTTAGTACCTTAGTTGTCTCCTGGAATGAAGCCGCTGATATCCAGCTTTCCACACCTAATGAAGACTTCGTGATACCTTGCAATAGTGGCTTAGAAGTAGCAGAGATAGCATCTCGATATTCGAGAAGCTTCTTATCATTTCTCTTTAAGTAAGAGTTCTCTTCTCTGATCTGTCTTAGAGAAACCAATTGACCTGGCTTCAACTTAGTAGATTCTCCAGCTTCTTCTACGACTTTCTTATCGAATATCCAGTCATTCATTTCGAAGAACTTGAACTTGTCTACTGCTTCTCCTTCTAGGAAAGTAGTGTCTCCTGGATCTTCTATTTCTACTCGTCTCATCATCTGACGAGCGATAACTTCTATGTGCTTATCATTGATACCAATACCTTGCGAACGATATACTTCTTGGATTCCGTTTACGAGGTACTGCTGTACTGCAAATGGTCCCATAATATTTAGGATATCAAATGGAGAAGTAGCGCCTTCAGAAAGTTTAGTACCCGCCCTTACAAAATCACCATCTTGTACAAGCATTAGCTTTCCTTTCTTGATCAAGTACTTACGTTTCTGATTTGTTTTCTCATCGAATACAAATACTTCTTGATTACCTCTCTTCACTTTTCCAAAACTAACGATTCCGTCTATCTCAGAAACTACTGCAGGGTTGGAAGGATTTCTAGCCTCGAATAATTCTGTTACCCTTGGAAGACCACCGGTGATATCTTGGATACCCCCTTGCTTTCTTGGTATCTTAGCTAGCTTCTCACCTGCTATGACATCTTTACCGTTTACAGCAGTTAAGTAGGCTCCAACTGGCATTGTGTAAGACTTCAACTCTTCACCTGATGGAGAAACGATTTTCACCATAGGAACCATCTTCTTGTTCTTGGATTCTATGATTACAATCTCCTCATTTCCAGTCTGATCATCTCTTTCCTTTCGGAAAGTGATCGTTTCTTCCAGTCCTTCGAATTTGATAATACCATTAACCTCTGAAAGAATCACGGCATTAAATGGATCCCACTGACTTATAAGATCTCCTTCCTTAATCTTCTGCTTATCCTTAATATGTAAGGTAGAACCATACTGGATATAGAAGGTCGTTATGAGCTTATTCGTATTAGGATCGATTAATCTTATCTCACCAGATCTAGAAAGAACAACATTATTCTTAACTCCATTCTCTTCGAAAGCTACAAACTCGATATTATCAAATTGTGCTTCTCCTTCTTTCTTAGAAACGATTTCCGATTCAGCTTTACTTACTGAGGCTATACCCCCAACGTGGAAGGTTCTTAGCGTCAGCTGTGTACCCGGCTCACCGATACTCTGAGCTGCAATAATTCCTACTGCATCTCCCTTCTCTGCTAATCTATTAGTTGCAAGATTCTTTCCGTAGCACTTTCCACATACTCCCTTTCGTGTCTCGCAAGTAAGTACTGATCTAATTTTCACTGATTCTATACCAGCATCCTCTATCATCTTAGCTGCAGCAGGATCTACATAAGACCCAGCCTCTAAAATAACATCATCCGATTCGGGATTGTATACATCATTAAGAACATATCTTCCTACTATTCTAGAAGAAAGAGATTCTACTACTTTATCATTTTCTATGAATGCAGATATTGCAATTCCTCTAAGTGTAGAGCAATCGGTATCTGTAATGATTACATCTTGAGATACATCTACTAACCTTCTTGTAAGATAACCTGCATCGGCAGTCTTTAAGGCTGTATCGGCAAGACCCTTTCTGGCACCGTGAGTAGAGATAAAGTAATCCTGAACTGAAAGTCCTTCCAAGAAATTAGAAAGAATCGGATTCTCAATAATTGAAGCACCTGCATCACCTGATTTCTTAGGCTTTGCCATAAGTCCTCTAAGACCACAAAGCTGCTTAATCTGCTGCTTAGAACCCCTTGCTCCTGAATCAAGCATCATGTACACTGAGTTAAAACCACCCTTGTGTTCTTTCAGCTCATCCATAAGATTTTCAGTAATCTTATTATCGGCAAAAGTCCATTTATCAATGACTTGATTATATCTCTCGTTAGGCGTAATGAGACCCATGTTATAGTTCTCCCACACTTCATCCACATCAGTCTGAGCTTCTACAAGTGTCTGCTCTCTCTGAGTAGGATTTATAAGGTCTCCCAAGTTGAATGATAAACCACCTTTGAATGACCAATAGAATCCTTGTGTCTTAATCTTATCCAAAAATTCCGCTGTAGTAGGGAAATTTGTTCTAGATATGATATCAGAAATGACTCTCTTGAGGTTCTTCTTAGTAAGTAGCTCATTTATAAAAGGAACACCTTCTGGTCTGTTCTCATTGAATATAACTCTACCTACAGTGGTCTCTACAAGAGACTTGTTAGGGTTACCCTCTTCATCTTCAGTATCCACTCTTACCTTGATACCCGTATGAAGATCTATCTTCTTCTCGTTATAGGCTATAACAACTTCTTCTGGTGAATAGAACTTTCTTTCTACTCCACCTGCACCGAACTTCTTGTCATAGTTCTCCTTCGTTAGATAATATAGTCCGAGAACCATATCCTGAGAAGGAAGAGTTATTGGAGATCCATTCTGAGGATTCAACATGTTATGTGCAGAAAGCATTAACACTTGCGCCTCAAGAATCGCCGCATGACTTAATGGTACGTGCACCGCCATTTGATCCCCATCAAAATCGGCATTGAATGCACCGGTTACTAATGGATGTAGTTGAATAGCTTTTCCTTCTACTAATTTAGGCTGGAATGCCTGTATGGAGAGTCTGTGAAGTGTCGGGGCTCTGTTCAATAGAACAGGATGACCTTTGAGGACATTCTCTAGAATCTCCCATATAATAGGATCTTTTCTATCAACTAATTTCTTAGCAGACTTTACTGTTTTGACGATTCCTCTTTCTATCAGCTTTCTAATTACGAAAGGCTTGAATAGCTCTGCCGCCATACCTTTTGGAAGGCCGCATTCTGATAACTTCAGGTGAGGTCCTACGACGATCACAGATCTACCAGAGTAATCAACCCTTTTTCCTAAGAGGTTTTGTCTGAATCGACCTTGCTTTCCTTTTAGTATATCACTTAATGATTTTAGTGATCTACCACCTTCAGCTTTTACAGCGTTAGATTTTCTTGAGTTATCAAAAAGAGAATCTACTGCCTCCTGAAGCATTCTTTTCTCATTTCTGAGGATCACTTCTGGAGCCTTAATTTCTAATAGCCTCTTCAGTCTATTATTTCTGATTATTACTCTTCTATATAGATCATTCAAATCAGAACTCGCGAATCTACCTCCATCTAATGGAACCAATGGTCTCAATTCTGGTGGTATGATAGGTAAGTATTGTATCACAGCCCATTCTGGCTTATTCTCTATCCTACTTTGTCCATCTCTGAATGACTCTACTACTCTTAATCTCTTAAGAGCTTCAGACTTTCTTTGTTGTGAAGTTTCATTAGCCGCTTGATGTCTAAGCTGGTATGATAATTCATCTAGATTCAACCTCTCAAGAAGCTCTTTGACTGCTTCAGCACCCATCTTAGCGATGAATTTTTGAGGATCAGAATCATCTAACTGCTGATTACCTTCTGGAAGGGAATCAAGAATTTCGAAATACTCTTCTTCAGTAAATAAATCTTTTACTGCTATATCTTCTTCTTTTACACCAGGCTGGATTACAGCATATCTTTCATAGTATATGATAGACTCTAGTTTCTTAGAAGATACACCTAATAGGTATCCGATTTTGTTAGGAAGAGACTTGAAGAACCAAATGTGTACTACTGGCACGACCAATTTGATGTGGCCCATTCTCTCTCTTCTTACCTTCTTCTCCGTTACCTCTACACCACATCTGTCACATACTATTCCCTTATATCGGATACGCTTATACTTACCACAGTAACATTCATAATCCTTTACAGGACCGAATATTCTCTCGCAGAATAAACCATCTCTCTCCGGCTTATAAGTTCTATAGTTAATAGTCTCTGGCTTGAGAACCTCACCATATGATCTATCTAGAATATCATCCGGGCTAGTCAGACATATCGTAATAGTGTCGAACTGCTTCTGTGGTTGATTTGTTTGATTACGCTTAAATGGCATTTATCTTAAAGTTTTAAGATTAGTCAAATTTAATGTCTAGTGTCAGTCCTCTTAACTCATGAATCAATACATTGAATGATTCAGGAATATTAGGTCTCGGCAAGTTCTCTCCTTTTACTATCGCTTCATAAGCTTTAGCTCTTCCTTGTATATCATCTGACTTAATAGTCAGTAGCTCTTGAAGTATATTAGCTGCACCGAAGGCCTCTAGTGCCCATACCTCCATCTCACCAAATCTCTGTCCACCAAACTGTGCTTTACCACCCAATGGCTGCTGAGTAATCAATGAGTATGGTCCTATAGATCTAGCATGCATCTTATCATCTACCATGTGTGATAGCTTCAGCATATAGATAATACCTACAGTCGCTTCCTGGTGGAACCTGTCTCCAGTCTCCCCATCATATAGGAAAGTCTGACCTAGATTCGGCAATCCAGCCTGCTGTACATACTCATCTATTTCATCTAGACTAGCTCCATCGAAAATCGGCGTTGCGAATTTCATACCTAGCTTCTTCCCAGCCCATCCTAGAACGGTCTCGAATATTTGCCCTAGATTCATCCTTGAAGGTACACCTAGTGGATTCAATACGATATCTACAGGAGTTCCATCCTCTAGGAATGGCATATCCTCTTGTCTTACGATCTTAGATACAATCCCCTTGTTACCGTGACGACCGGCTAACTTATCTCCTACCTTCAGCTTTCGCTTCTTAGCAAGATAAACTTTAGCCAATTTAAGTACACCAGCAGGAAGCTCATCTCCAATACTAATATTGAATTTCTCTCTCTTATATCGTCCTACTTCCTCGTTGACTTTGATACTATAGTTGTGTATCAATCTGGCGATAAGCTTGTTAGTACCTTCGTCATTACTCCAGTTAGAGTAATCGACCTGAGCATAATCTACATCCTTAAGAACTTTAGTTGTGAATTTAGTCCCTTTAGTAATTATCTCTTCGTTATATATACTCTTTACACCTGCTGAAGCCTTCCCTTTTACAAGAGACATCATCTTATCTATCAGGGTCGTTCTCAATTCATTGAGTGCCACTGCATGTGTATCTTCCAACTTAGAGAGCAATTCTTTCTCCTGAACTTTCTGGAACTTATCCTTCTTTGCTCTAGCAAAAAGTTTCTTGTCGATAATGATACCTCTAGTAGATGGAGGGGCTTTCATCGAAGCATCTTTTACATCACCTGCTTTGTCTCCAAAGATTGCTCTTAGTAGTTTCTCTTCTGGTGTTGGATCAGATTCTCCCTTAGGTGTAATCTTTCCTATAATGATATCTCCTTCCTTTATCCAAGCTCCTTTTCTTATGATACCATTCTCATCAAGATCCTTCGTCGCCTCTTCACTTACGTTAGGAATATCATTAGTCAATTCTTCTTCTCCTAACTTGGTATCTCTTACTTCTAGCTCAAAACTAGATATGTGGAGTGACGTAAAGACATCTTCTCTTACTACTCTCTCTGATAGTACTATGGCATCCTCAAAGTTGTACCCTTTCCAAGGCATGAAAGAAACCAGTAGGTTCTGACCTAGAGCTAGTTCACCTTTTTCAGTTGCATAACCATCAGACAATAAAGTTCCTTTACTTACTCTAGTCCCACTTTTGACAATAGGCTTCAAGTTTATCGTTGTCCCTTGATTTGTTCTTCTGAACTTAGTCAGCGGATAAGTCTTAACGTTACTCTCAAAAGAAACTAACTCATCTTCCTCGGATCTGTCATACTCGATAACAATCTTCTCTGCATCTACATACTGCACTATTCCTTTACCCTCAGCATTGATCAGTATCCTAGAATCTTGAGCAACTTTCTGCTCTATACCTGTACCCACTATAGGTGACTTAGGTCTTAGAAGAGGCACTGCCTGACGTTGCATGTTAGATCCCATCAGGGCTCTATTGGCATCATCATTCTCTAAGAAAGGAATCAGTGATGCAGAAACCCCAACAATCTGGTTAGGGGCTACATCCATATATTCTATCTCTTGAGGATCTAGAACTGGGAAGTCACCATGCTCTCTACACTTTACTCTATCACTAGAGAAAGCACCTTTTTCTTCTAGAGGGGCATTGGCCTGTGCTATCTTTTTATAATCCTCACCTTCTGCACTGAGGTACTCGATATTGGATCTTAAATCAACGACTCCTTTCTTCACCTTTCTATAAGGTGTCTCTAGGAATCCCATCTTATTCACCTTTGCGAATACACATAGTGTAGATATCAACCCAATGTTAGGTCCCTCCGGAGTCTCAATGGTACATAATCTACCGTAGTGAGAATAGTGAACATCTCTAACCTCGAAACCTGCTCTCTCTCTCGAGAGACCACCTGGTCCTAAGGCTGAAATTCTTCTCTTATGTGTAATCTCAGAAAGTGGATTGGTTTGATCTAAGAACTGAGATAATTGACTCGTTCCGAAAAATGAGTTAATTACTGAAGAAAGTGTTCTTGCATTAATCAAATCGATAGGAGTAAATACTTCGTTATCTCTAACGTTCATTCTCTCTCTAATCGTTCTTGCCATTCTTGCAAGACCTACTCCAAACTGTCCGTATAATTGCTCACCAACAGTCTTTACCCTTCTGTTACTCAAGTGATCGATATCATCAAGCTCTGCTTGCTGATTGATCAAGTTGACTATATATTTTATGATAGATATGATATCATCCTTAGTCAATACTAAAGTTGATAAGTCGATATCTAATTCTAATTTCTTATTGATTTTGTAACGACCTACTTCACCTAAGTTATATCTCTTATCCGAGAAGAATAACTTATCGATGATACCTCTTGCCGTTTCCTCATCTGGTGGATCAGTACCTCTTAGTTGTCTGTAGATCTGTGTAACGGCCTCTAGCTCTGAACTAGAAGGATCCTTCTGAAGTGTCTGATAGATTATAGAGTAATCCTTTACATCTTCTCCAGTTCTTTCTTTCTGAAGGATTATCGTTTCTATATCTGACTCTAAGATCAGTTCTATATTGGCTTCATCTAGCGTATCATCTCTTTCTAGGATGATCTCGTTTCTCTCGATAGTAACAACTTCACCAGTATCCTCATCCACGAAGTCCTCATTCCATTTCTTTAGAACTCTGGCTGCAAGCTTTCGTCCTACAGCTTTCTTGAGGCCTTTCTTGGTGGCTTTTATCTCTTCTGAGAGACCGAATATTTCTAAGATATCTTTATCTGAATCATACCCTATCGCTCTAAGAAGAGTGGTAACAGGGAATTTTTTCTTTCTGTCTATGTAAGCAAACATCACATTATTGATGTCTGTTGTGAACTCCATCCAAGCGCCTTTAAAAGGAATAACTCTTGCAGAATAAATCTTCGTACCGTTAGGGTGAAAGTTTAGACTGAAGAAAACACCTGGAGATCTATGTAATTGTGATACAACTACACGTTCAGCACCATTGATTACAAAGGTACCTTTAGGAGTCATGTAAGGAATGTTCCCTAGGAATACATCCTGAACTATGGTCTGGAAATCAACGTGTTCTTCATCATTACAAGAAAGCCTCAACTTAGCTTTTAGTGGAACACTATAGGTAAGTCCTCTTTCCATACATTCATCTATGCTGTATCTAGGAGGATCAATGAAGTAATCCAAGAACTCCAATACGAAAATGTTTCTTGCATCTGTGATCGGGAAGTTATCCTGAAACACATTGAAGAGACCTTCGTTTACTCTATTTTCTGGAGTAGTTTTTAACTGGAAGAATTCTTGAAATGATTTTATCTGAATTCCTAACAAATCAGGATAATCAGCTGCTTTTATCTTTCCAAAACTATGTCTTGGTGGTAATGCTAATTCACTTGCTCTTGCCATTAAATTGATTCTTTAAAACGAATGAAGAATGAGAACTAGGAAATAAATACAATTGCCTAGGATAGAAACTAGGAAAGCTTAGCCATTGTTGCCAATGACCAAGCGTCCATATTTCTTAAGCGTAAGAAAATGTTTGTGACATTTCTATAATAGAGCGATGTTTTACTTTAGTTCAACATCAGCTCCAGCAGCTTCTAGAGCTGCCTTAATAGATTCTGCCTCTTCTTTAGCAACACCTTCCTTTACAGGAGCTGGTGCACTATCGACAAGTTCTTTTGCTTCTTTAAGTCCTAAACCTAAAAGATTTTTAACCTCCTTTACAACTGCTAGTTTTGCAGATCCAGCTGAATTCAATACTACAGAGAATTCAGTTTGAGCTGCACCACCACCATCACCACCACCAGCTGGGCCAGCAGCAACTGCAACAGCTGCAGCAGCAGGTTCAATACCATGTTCTTCTTTTAGAATATCAGCTAGCTCGCTAACTTCTTTTACAGTTAATCCTACTAGCGTATCCGCAAGTGACTTTAAGTCTGCCATGAATAAATTTTTAAAATATTATAAAATAATTACATCTCTTTAAAAGACGCGATTAGCTTGGAAGCCTTAATTAGTTTGCTCTTTCTTCCAGTGACTTTAGAAGACCAGACAATGTCTGTCCTCCAGACTGGAGAGCTGAAATAAGATTCTTTGCAGGCGACTGTAATAACATGATTACATCTCCTATCAATTCCTCTTTCGACTTTAATGCTGCTAACTCTTTAACTGCATCATCGCCTAGATAAATACTTGAATCTATGTAAGCTGCTTTTAGCACTGGCTTATCATGATCCTTTCTGAACTCTTCAATAATCTTAGCAGGACTATTAGCTACTTCAGAAAACATTAATGAAGTTGGTCCTTTTAGTGCACCATATAATTCATCATATCTTCCATCTTCGCCTACTGCTTGCATAGCTTTTTGTACGAGAGAATTCTTCACTACCTTGATCTCTACTCCTTTCTCATAACACAAGCCTCTAAGCTTATTTACTTGTTCTACTGTCAATGCTGAAGAATCAGCTATATAAAAATGAGCTGCATTAGAAAGTTTTTCTTTTAACTCTTCTACTGCTTTTACTTTATTATCACGTGTCATAACTTACTTATTTGTAGTAGGTGTCTATAATTGGAATATTACTCTTTGATATCTAATTTGATACCTGGACTCATGGTACTTGCTACGCTTATACCTTTTAAGTAAGCCCCTTTAGTAGAAGAAGGTCTCATCCTTTTTATAAGATTGATGAGCTCATTAGCATTCTCTGCCAGCTTATCAGCTGTAAAAGATACTCTTCCTATTGAGTTGTGAATAATTCCATACTTATCTACTCTGAAGGCAATTTTACCGCCCTTTACTTCTTTCACTGCTGCTCCTACATTAGGAGTAACTGTACCAGACTTAGGGTTAGGCATCAATCCTCTTGGTCCTAGTATACGACCTATCTTTCCTACTTGTGCCATGACATTAGGTGCAGCTATAACAACATCTATATCAGTCCATCCACCTTGAATCTTTGTAACGTACTCATCAAGACCTACGTAATCAGCTCCTGCATCTTTGGCTTCCTGCTCTTTGTCAGGCGTACACATTACAAGAACTTTCTTAGTCTTACCAGTACCGTTAGGAAGTGAAACTGTACCTCTAATTGCCTGATCAGGCTTTCGCGGATCCACACCTAGATTGATGTGAAGATCTACTGAGGCATCAAATTTTGCAGTGTTGACTTCTTTTAATAAAGCCATTGCATCACGCAGTGGGTAGAGCTTATCTGGATCTACCTTAGCGTTTGCTATCTTTCTCTTTTTGGTTAATCTAGCCATTTCTAAAAGTTTAAAGGTTCAAGCGTCTTGACTAAAGACTTCCTTATTTATAATAAATTATTTCTTTCCTATGCTTCTGCAGCTTCGCCACCCCATGGAGGTGTACCCGTTACAATCAGACCCATACTTCTTGCAGTACCAGCAACCATTTTCATTCCTGATTCTACTGAAAATGCATTAAGGTCTTCCATTTTGTCTTCAGCGATAGCCTTGACTTGATCCCAAGTTACTTTTCCCACTTTATTTCTATTAGACTCTGGAGATCCTTTTTTCAACTTAGCTGCTTCCATTAATTGTACGGCAGCAGGAACAGTTTTGATAACGAAATCAAAAGACTTGTCCTTGTACACAGTTACAGTTACCGGTAATAACTTACCTCTAGCGTCTTCAGTTTTAGCATTGAATCTTTTACAAAATTCCATGATGTTAACTCCCTTAGCACCCAAGGCAGGTCCTACTGGAGGTGAAGGATTTGCTGCGCCTCCTTTAACTTGTAACTTGATAAACGTTTCTACTTCTTTAGCCATTTCTAGACTGGTTTTGCTTTTTACTATTGTTTTTCGACTTGCATGAAGTTCAGTTCAACTTCAGTTCCTCTGCCGAATATTTTTACTATTACTTTAAGTTTCTTCTTCTCATCATTCACCTCTTTTATATCTCCCACGAAGTCATTGAATGGACCATCAACTATCTTGACAGTTTCACCTACTATAAAAGGTTCTAAGATTGATTCCCCTACTTCTTGAGACTCATCTACTTTACCTAACATTCTATTAGCTTCCGACTGTCTCATCGGGATGGGCTTACTTCTACCCAAGAAATGTATCACATTTGGTACATTTGTTATGGCTTGGATTATTTCTCCAGAGAACTTTGATGGAAAGGCTTCAACTAAGATGTAACCTGGAAGAATATTCCTTTCCATGATTACTTTCTTTCCACTTCTAATTTTATAAACTTTCTCAGATGGAACTAGAATTTGGGTCACAAAGTCATTCCACTTCTTTCTTTGAAGTTCTAACTCTATGTACTCCTTAATCTTCTTTTCTTTACCACTAATGACGCGTAAAGAATACCATCTTGTTTCCTCTGCCATTACTAAAATTGAAGGTCGTAAATCCTTGTTAATACCCCTTTGGATATAAGATCCATCACGAAAATTATCAACGATAATATCACTGAAGCAATAATTACTAGCCTTGTATTACTAAAAAGACTAGGCCATGTAGGCCATGTTACCTTGTGTATGAGTTCGTTATAACTCTCCTTGATATATAATACTATGTCGTTCATCTTTCAATTTAATTGCAGGGGAAACAGGAATCGAACCCGCAACCTTTGGTTTTGGAGACCACTGCTCTACCAATTGAGCTATTCCCCTAAAAATCTACATGTATATAAAGCAGAAAATTAAGCACCCATATAGGATGCTTAATTTCTACAAGTATATTATTTAGAATAACTTCTTACTCTAGTATCTCTGTTACCTGACCGGCACCTACAGTTCTACCACCTTCTCTGATCGCAAACCTTAATCCTTTTTCCATTGCAATAGGATTAATTAGATTCACTTCCATAGAAACGTTATCACCTGGCATTACCATTTCAACACCATCTGGAAGTTTACAGTCACCTGTAACATCAGTAGTTCTGAAATAGAATTGTGGTCTATATCCATTAAAGAATGGTGTATGTCTACCACCTTCATCTTTACCTAGAACGTAAACCTCACACTTGAATTTCTTATGTGGTGTTACTGATCCTGGCTTAACGATAACCATACCTCTCTTAATAGCATCTTTCTCGATACCTCTTAAAAGAAGACCTGCATTATCTCCAGCTTCCCCTCTTTCCAATATCTTTCTGAACATCTCAACTCCTGTAATAGTAGAAGTTAATGGCTTCTCATCTGGCCCCATCATACCTACGATCTCAACAGGATCTCCAGTATTGATTACACCTCTTTCTATTCTACCAGTAGCAACTGTACCTCTACCAGTTATTGAGAATACATCCTCAATAGGCATAAGGAAATCCTTATCTACATCTCTTACTGGCTCAGGAATATCAGCATCTACGGCAGCCATAAGGTCCATAATTGCTTTTTTACCTTCTTCAGTTCCTTCCAAAGCTTTTAGTGCAGAACCTGGGATAACTGAAGCGTTATCTCCATCAAATTCGTACTGAGAAAGTAATTCTCTTACTTCCATCTCTACGAGCTCAAGCATTTCTGCATCATCAACAAGGTCAACCTTATTCATGAATACCACAATTTTTGGAACTCCTACCTGACGACAAAGCAAGATATGCTCTCTCGTTTGTGGCATAGGACCATCAGTCGCAGCACAAACTAAAATGGCACCATCCATTTGCGCAGCACCCGTTACCATGTTTTTTACATAATCGGCGTGACCTGGGCAATCCACGTGCGCATAGTGTCTATTCGCAGTTTCGTACTCAACGTGTGCAGTATTAATTGTAATACCTCTTTCTTTTTCCTCAGGAGCTCCGTCGATAGCATCATAATCCATCTTTTCAGAAAGTCCTGCTTCAGAAAGTACATACGTAATTGCTGCAGTTAGAGTTGTTTTACCATGGTCTACGTGACCAATCGTACCAATATTTACGTGGGGTTTGGTCCTTTGAAAGGTTTCTTTAGCCATTATTCAATTATTTTAATATTTATGATTTACAATTATAAATTCCAAGTTATTCTTCACAGTAGAGCCGATGACGGGATTTGAACCTGCGACCCCCTCCTTACCATGGAGGTGCTCTACCACTGAGCTACATCGGCAAATGCTTATCAAAAGCCGACATTATTTAGAGCGGAAGACGAGACTCGAACCCGCGACCCTCAGCTTGGAAGGCTGATGCTCTACCAACTGAGCTACTTCCGCATTTTTCCTATATTGTGGGGGTGATAGGATTCGAACCTATTCAGCCGAAGCACTGGATTTACAGTCCAGCCCACCTCTCCAACTGTGGCGCACCCCCTACAAATAGAAAATGAGCCGATGGAGGGATTCGAACCCCCGACCCGCTGATTACAAATCAGCTGCTCTGGCCAACTGAGCTACATCGGCATATGTCAAAAATTTATATATGCTTTCTTCAAAGCGAATGCAAAAATAGGCTTTTTCATCTAATATGTAAACTCCAAAAAGATTTTTTTTATTCCCTGCCTTTTGGATGGGTCTTCTTGTAGATATCTTTGAGTTTTTCTATCGAATTATGGGTATAAACTTGGGTTGCAGCAAGGCTCGAATGGCCTAGTAATTCTTTTACAGCATTGAGATCCGCCCCATTATTCATTAAATGCGTCGCAAATGAGTGCCTTAATATGTGCGGAGAACGTTTTTGTGAAGTAGAAACTGAGCCTATTTGAGTTTTAACAATATTATATACCAGCTTCGGGTATAGTTGTTTTCCCTTTTCTGTGAGCATCAGCCAAGGTTCTACTTTTTCTATTTCTCGAAAAAAATCTGTTTTAACTTCCACAAATAGATCAATCTTGGACAGCAAGGACTTTGAGAGGGGAATAACTCTTTCCTTATTTCCCTTCCCTAAGACCTTGATATAACTATTAGACTTATCTATGTCTCTTTCTGAAAGATTAATAAGTTCGCTTCTTCTTATCCCTGTACTGTAGAGCAATTCAATAATAAGCCTATCTCTTAGTCCTTTGTAGGAAGTGCCTATCTCTTCTATATTAAACAGCGCTTCTAGATTACCCTCCTGTATTATAGATGGAAGTTTCTTTGAGTTTTTAGGAGTTTGGATCTTTAGCGTTGGGTCCTTTTCTAGATTACCGAGCATCAAATGAAAATGGATAAATGATCTAAGTGAGGACAACTTTCTGTTTATAGATCTGGATACGACGCCTTTCTCAACCAATGAAGACATCCATGAGCGGATATGTATAGCTTTGATAGCTGATAAGTCCTCGGTGTTGTAAATGGCTTTGGTAAAATTTATAAATTGTGTTAAATCGTTTTCGTAAGACTTAATAGTATGAGGGGAATATCTTTTTTCAACTTCCAGATGCTTAAGAAAGGATGCAATCATTAAACAAACATATTGAATTAAATTGTAATATGTTTTCTACCTGCGGTGGACGAGCATGTCAATCGCCCTATTCAATTTGGGCACTAATAGTAGTAGTTTTCATGTACGCTTCTTGTTCGTCACCTTCTACCACGACTACTTCTGACAAGACTATGACTTTCAATCTGCTCTCATCGCAGCGCACTGGCATTGATTTCAATAATAGACTAACAGAAGGGTTCGATAATGGCCAAAATGTATTAGATTTTGATTACTTCTATAACGGCGCAGGTGTAGCTATTGCCGACTTCGATAATGATGGCCTGAAAGACTTAGTCTTCACAGGTAATCAAGTGGATAATCAGATCTATAAAAACCTAGGCTCTCTGAAGTTTGAAAATAAGACCATAACGAGTGGCATCAACGAAAATAAGTTCTGGTCTAATGGTGTAACAACCATAGACATCAATAGAGATGGTCTAGAAGATATTTACATATCGCAAGGGGGACCTTATCCATTAGAGAAGAGGCGCAATCTGCTTTTTATAAATCAAGGAGATTTTAAGTTTATAGAATCCGCAGAAGCATATGGCCTTGCCGATACTGGGATAAGCACTCAAGCTGTCTTCTTTGATTATGACAATGATGGGGATGAAGACTGTTACGTTTCCAATGAGACACCAGCCTATGGACTGGATCCAATATCCTTCTTTAAGTTCATAGGTCAGCAACAGAAAAGCTTGCTACATGTCAGCTCAGGACATTTATATCTCAATGAAGAAAATCAATACTCGGACATCACAGATAAGACTGGCTTGCTTAGCCCCTCGTTCGGATTAGGCGTATGTGTGGCTGACCTCAATGAAGATAATTGGCTAGACTTATACGTTGCGAATGACTACTATATTCCTGATGCCATCTATATCAATGATCAGAAAGGTGGCTTCGTAGATCAAACAAATGAACTAACTAATCAAATCTCTTTCTATGGAATGGGAGTAGATATAAACGACATCAATAACGATGGTCATCAAGACATTCTGGTATTAGATATGGCCTCTGCAGACCACTATAGATCTAAGACCCTGATGGCTTCTATGAATACCTCAAACTTCGATCTCCTTACAAAGACCTTGGGGTTTGCTCATCAGTATATGTTCAATTCATTGTTGCTCAACAATTCTAATAATCATTATGACAATGTCGCTCACCTCTCAGGCATCAATAAATCAGATTGGTCCTGGGCAGGCTTAATGGTCGATTTTGATATGGATGAAGAAAAAGAAATCTTTATCACCAATGGCTATAAGAAATACAGTAAAGACAATGACTTCCAGAAAAAGGTAACCGCCCTAAAGAACAAGTATGACGGCGAACCTCCTCTAGAAGAGAAAGAGAAATTATACGCCGAAATTCCAAGTGAGAAACTAGCGAATGCTTATTACGACCAGACATCTACTCTGAAATTTAATAATATCGCTACAGCTGTAGGGATGGGCACTCCGACTTTTAGTAATGGTGCAGCTACTGCAGACTTAGATAATGATGGCGATCTAGATTTGGTCATAAATAATATAGATGATGAGGCTTTTGTCTACAAGAATTTATCAATTGAGGGCGGAAGAAAATATTCAATCACTCTTAAATCAGATATAAAAAACGGCTTCATAAAGGCTACTTCTTATAAGGGTCCAAATATTCAATTTTCACAAAGTAAAAGAGTCAGTGGCTACCTCTCTTCCACTGTGGATGATATCGTATTCGGCTACGCTAATAATGAGCCAGTAGATAGTATAGTGATTCAGTATAGGGGAATGAAAAAATCATACTATGATATCAAACCGAGTACTGTATTGGAGATAAAAGTCACTCAACTTCTACAGGCTGCTCAACTGGATGCAAAAAAGGACCAAGAGATAGCTCTTGTCGGGCAAGGGTATTCTAACTTGGCCATCTCCCATATTGAAAATGAATACAATGACTTTAACACTGAAATTCTTTTACCCTATAAGCAATCAGGCTTAGGACCCAAGCTCGTTTCTCAAGACCTAAATGAGGATGAGGTCACTGATATATTTGTAGCCGGGGCTATCAATCAAAGTTCATACTTATATCTATCTGAAGGATCTATGAATTATAGTAGGGTCAAAATTCCTGGTTCATCTACAGAAGATATATCAGCCGTCTTTTTTGATCTTGAGAATGATGGAGATCAAGACATGTACATCATCACAGGAGGTAATGCCTTGAGTCCTAATTCAATTCAATATGAAGACAAGCTAGTCCTCAAGATGGATGGTAGATATAGGTTACGAAATGACCTGATGCCCAAAGAAAAAAACCGAAGCGCTGGTAGTACTGGAGCTAAGATTGACTTCAATAAAGATGGATATGAAGATCTGATAATCTGCAATCGTATAATACCACAAAACTACCCTAGACATGCTCCTTCGCAGCTACTGATGAATAAGGAAGGACGCTTGGTAGAAGCCACCTCAGAGTTTTTTCCAGACTTAGAGACCTTCGGTATCATCAATGACATTGAGGTATTTGACTTTGATAATGATGGCTGGCAGGATGTGATGATTGTAGGTGAGTGGACTGGTGTCGGTCTATATAGAAACAATAAGGGCACCTTCGAAAACATATCAAACAAGACCAATCTGCAGGATAATATCGGCTGGTGGTATTCTATTACCAAGACAGACATAAACAATGACAGCAGACCTGACTTTGTAATTGGAAACCTAGGACTTAACTCAAAGTATAAAGCCAGCAAGGAAAAGCCCTTCAAAATATTTGCCAATGACTTTGATAAAAATGGTAGTCTCGATATCGTCCTTGGGAGTCATTACAAAGGCAAAGAGGTGCCCTTCAGAGGTCTAGAATGTTCTTCAGAACAAATGCCTTTTATAAAGGATAAATTTAAATCCTATTCAGCATTTGCCAATGCCTCACTTATAGATGTATATGGCGCAGAGCTAGAGAAAGCATATTCCAGAAGTTGCACTGACTTTAAGTCTTATGCTTTAGTGAGCAGTACAGATGGCTATGAAGCGCTGCCATTACCAACTGAGGTACAGACACGACCTATCCTAGATGGTATAAGCACAGACCTGAATAAGGATGGTTATCAGGATCTAATTCTAGTAGGAAACATTTACAACACAGAAGTAGAGACCCCAAGGCTAGATTTTAAAAATGGTTCGGTTCTAATCTCTGATGGAAAGACACTGAGCTACTCTGACTATTATTCAAGAATGGTAGAAATAAATAAAAACTCAAAATCTATTGTAAAGCTGCAAGATCAGAGGAGTTCGAAAAGTCTAATTGTAGTAGGTAATAATGACGAAGAAGCCATTCTATTTAAGCTAAAATAAGTTGAGAACTAATTGCCAACAAACAGGGCCTTGGAGTAGCTACAATCCAATGAACTGAGCTTGAGGATATAGATGCCTTCTGATGAGGCGGCCAGTTCTCGTAGATCATACATTCGATGTGCAGCAGATATCTCTTTCTCCCCTATTATTCTACCATCTAAATCAAACAGACTTATTCTTATACGTGAAGTACTTTGGGGTTCGATAATTAGTATGTTGCCACTAATAGTAAATTGCTCTGCAAAACAATCATCATTATTAAGATCACTAGTAGATACATCACCTGATAACAAGCAACCATAATCTAGAGTTGCATTGGGATTGTAGTTAGTCGCATTGGAATCTGTACAACCCAATATCTCAAATGTGGATATGCCTTCTACTACCTGAATAATTTCATTGGCAGGTATAGTATAATGTCTTTCTTCTGTTCCTGATGGCCATTTGATTATCAAGGAGTCCAGTACCATGGCATCACCTAGTCCATAATGAATGTATGGTGAACTTTGAGAGGCATGCGTACCAGAGCTGTACTTATATTGCAGAAACTTCTTCCCACTATGATAGGCTTCTACAATAGTCCCAAAGGCATCACCAGCCGTAGTGGTTGCGGCCAAGTCTATGTCTAAGTAATTGCTTTCGGGACTTATATTTTCATAGAGTTTATACTGTATATCTGGTCTCACTGTATTCTCATAATTGATATAGGCCGTTAATATATCTAGATCTCCGTCGTTGTCTATATCTCCATATACAGCACCTCTATTGAAACCACGATCAGTCAAGCCATAAGAATCGGCAACTTCTACAAAACGATCAGAACCATTATTGAGATACAACTGATTAGGATCTATAAGTCCGGCTTTGATAAATTCTGGGCTATTGATAAATCCATTTGCGACAAAGAGATCTAGCCGGGTATCATTGTTTACATCACAGAAGAAGGTCCCCCAGCTTGTCGCTAGCTTTCCATCTAGTGACAATGTATTAGCTACCCCATATTGTTCTTCTACTCTTGTGTAGGTTGATGAGTCATACTTGAGCAAAGCGTTCTTTCCCAAATTACTTATCATAAGATCAAAGTCTGCATCTTCATCATAATCACCAACAGCGATACCCATAGAATAGATACCGATATCTAAGCCATACTGAGCGGCCTCATCTTGAAAAGTACCATCTGGCTGCAAAACAAAAAACTCATTAGGATGTACCCATTCTCCAAAATCATTTGCAACTAAAATGCCATATGAGCTATGATCAGGCGTGGGGATGACGGTAGCTGCCAGACCACATCCCTGGCTATTAATTCCCAGTGCTCTACTCTGCTCTGAAAACTGAAATCCACCAAAGTTTATATACAAGTAATCGTGCTCAGCAGAATGATCAAATCCTATGACCTCCTCTTCATCGTTATAAATAAAACTAGGCTCTGCTACATAGTTTGTCACATAGATATCAAGCAGTCCATCTTTATTAAAATCAAATAAGGTAGACCCAACAGATGACCCTACCCGCGGCAAAGCCTGAGCTGGAATCAAAGTAAAAGAGCCATCGCAATTATTCCTGAGGATTATATCTGAGAAGCGATTATAAGTATTAAACAGTAAATCAGGACAACCATCTCCATTCAGATCTCCTGCTACTACAGCTGATGTAATTTGATCCTGATTATGCTTTGACAGTAATTCTGAGACATCTGTAAATGTGCCATCGGAATTGTTTCTGTAGAGTTTATCCGGTTCCTCTCCTCCAGTCATAGCAATATCTAACCAGCCATCACCATCATAATCGATGAATGCTGCTCCGCCACCGAGAATAGCTTCACTAGCACAGGTATGCCAGAGGCCAGCTCGGCTAGTAATATTATAGAACTGTGCATTCAGATAAGACTGAGAGAGTGACAGTATAAATAATGTAAGTAATACTCTATACATATTAGAATGAATCTTATACCTATAAAAAAACGGATTGCATATACAATGCAATCCGTTCTTTATAGTTTAAAACTTTATTATTGCTTAATAAGTCTTACAACATCAGTGTTAGTGTATCCACATCCTCCACCATCTTCAAAATACTCAAGAATGATTTCAGAATCATCCGTGATATCTTGAGGCTGAGGTGCACCACTCGCATAAGTAATGTTAGGTGGTCCACAACCTACACCTGGTCCCGTCTCTAACCACTGCACTGTAGAACAAACGAAATCCATTTGTATTGTCACAGGGAAACCTCCAAAGGCGTCAATTACAACGCCAGCGAATTGTCTCTTAGTAGTAGAACCAGGTACTAATTCTAGAGTAACATCTTCTGCTCTAAGACCAGTCGCCCATGGGTTACCTGGTCCTTCTATAAACTCTATTGAATATGTTCCTACGAAAATGTCATTAGCTAATGGACAAGTTGCATTTACATTCCAGTTAAAGTAAGCTCTGAAGGCATCACTTAAGATCGTAGACTCAGTGTTATCCTGAGAGAATTGTCTTCCGTCAGATAACTTCAATACTGATCTAAATCCAAAGAAATCTCCTGGAGAAATATCATCTATACTGACTCCTGTTCTAGAAGCTACATCAGTGAAAGAATAATCTACTGTGATTCCCTTTAGAGATAACTCAGAGTCACTGAAATCACCTTGACCATATGATTCGTACAACATCTCAGTAGTACTATTATCACCATTATCAGGATCATTATCTACATATCTTACATAGATTTCATAAGCCTCAACATTAAGTCCTGCATCTTGTGATTGGAACTCAACTTCATGAGAATATTTTGAAGCACCTGGATTTGCTAAATCGAATTCTCCAGAGATTAGACTAACTAATCTAGGGAAAGCACCGATCTCCGCAGTATCGACAGTAATTATGGGTCCTAGGTTCTCATCTCTTCCACAAGAGAAAAGAAGCATTAAGGCCAACATTACTATGCTATATATTTTAATACTTTTCATATTTAATAAATGTTGTTATAATTAATTAATGAACCCAGCTGGATTAGTATCCCAGAACACCTGTTCTGTCTGTTCAGCCTTCTGATCAGCATTCTGATTTCTGTTTACGTGAACTGCTGGATAAAAAGCAGATCTTAAGAAATCACCTGCTGATGTCTGAATCATTGGTTGCATATTAGACGGATAACCAGTTCTTCTGTAAAGGTTATATCCTTCTAATCCATTACCCCATGATGCAATTAAAAATTCTTTTGCAACGACATCTAGTGGATCAGAAGCAGCATCGTATAAACTTCCTACGGCACCCATATAATCAGCCATAGCTGTAGAATCAGGTAAAGTCTCAGATCCCAATATTTCCCTAGCAGGATCAACTGTAGGGTCAAGTCCTATTACCTCTGTCATAGACCCTGCATCTACAGACTGAGCGAATGCCAATACATAATCAATAGAATTCTGAACTCCATTCATGGTA
>CAKZVK010000082.1 GCA_937921825.1 uncultured Saprospiraceae bacterium | reverse complement strand
GTGGTAAGGTTTCTGGAGCTCTTGCAGTCCCCAATTTTTTTGACAACTTCTCGGATGATAATGGACTCTCACATGAAGAACTAAAGAAGAGTCTAGATGATCTTATTTCTACTCTAGAAGAAGATATTGCCAAAATATAGCTAGAGTTATACTTGGCCATAACTACCTCAAAATACCTACTTATGGCCAAGTATAGATTTGAGTCAGAACTTAAATTTTGATGATTTTGGTCCTGTAGACGTACTGGTCACTGAGTATCACTTCTATTAAGTAAGGGCCAGGGTTAAGCGGACTTAGATCTATTTTTTGGTTCTGATTGTGTAGGAGACGTCTGCCGTTCAGGTCATATATGCTTGTGCTAAGAGTTGTTTTCTCAGTTGTAATGTTTACGATATCTGAGCTAGGGTTAGGGTAGACCTTTATTTCGGAGTGATCTAAAGGATTACGAGTGGCAGTAGTGCAGACACCATTATCGCTAATGCAGTATTCTGTAAGTCCGAAGCCTTCACCAGAGGCAATGAATAAGCCTAATGACCCTAAGAATCCATCTGGAGATCCTATTCCTTCAATTATGTTTATATCGCTACTATACCTTATAGTATCCTGATCAGATATACACCTTAATGATTCACCAAACAGGTTTTCATAGGAGATGGAATTTATGTTATAGTTGTAATCTCCAAAAATGCATAGGTCCATAGATTGACCAACTTCCACATCGAAGTCTAGTAATAAAAACTCCTTGTCCCAATGATTATTTATCAAGCTATCTACTTCGTGACATGTTCCTATGATAGGATTGGTGCCTATAGCATACACCTTTCGGTTTATTGAATCATCTCGAATAAGCATGGTGCCGCCTGCTCCACTGAAGCTAAGTGATTCATGAACTACTTTATAGCTGGTGTTATTTATTATAGAATCCCCCTCTATAAAATATCTAATAACTCTACCCTCATTATCACCCCATCCGTGGTATTCCCAAGTAGCTCCTTCCACAGCCATCGGTCGATACGCCTGTGCAGAAAGGTCTTTCTGGAAGGTCAGTAAGATTATGACTAAGAATAGAAATAGTTGATCTCTCATTGATTGTTTTTTTTCTAAGTTACTGAAAAAGTGAAACTTCATTATTGTATTATCTTCTTCGCAGCGACATTTCAATTATGTTTATATCGCTACTATACATTATAGTATCCCGCTCAGATATACATCTTAATGATTCCCCAAATAGATTTTCATAGGAGATGGAATTTATGGGCATGATACGAGCACGAAGATTTCTCCGCGTCACTTCGTTGTGGTCGAAAATAAAAAGGCCTTTTCATGCCGATTGTAGCGTAGCGGAAGAGAGGTATCTTCGTTCTCGTATTGAGCCGTTAAGTTTTGCAACTGGGCTTTAATTACTAAGCGGGCATGATACGAGCACGAAGATTTCTCCGCGTCACTTCGTTGTGGTCGAAAAGAAAAAAGCCTTTTCATGCCGATTGTAGCGGAGCGGAACAGAGGTGTCTTCGTTCTCGTATTGAGCCGTTAAGTTTTGCAACTGGGCTTTAGTTAATAAGCGGGCATGATGCGAGCACGAAGATTTCTCCGCGTCACTTCGTTGTGGTCGAAAAGAAAAAGGCCTTTTCATGTCGATTGTAGCGGAGCAGAACAGAGGTATCCTCGTTCTCGCAATGAACTATTAAGTTTTGCAACTGGGCTTTATTAATAAGCGGGCATGATACGAGCACGAAGATTTCTCCGCGTCACTTCGTTGTGGTCGAAAAGAAAAAGGCCTTTTCATGCCGATTGTAGCGTAGCGGAACAGAGGCATCTTCGTTCTCGCAATGAGCTGTTAAGTTTTGCAACTGGGCTTTAATTAATAAGCGGGCATGATACGAGCACGAAGATTTCTCCGCGTCACTTCGTTGTGGTCGAAAAGAAAAAGGCCTTTTCATGCCGATTATGCATAGGTCTCCCTTGCTTTGCATGGCTTGATAAACTCGGTATTGATTGCCTTACCGCTGATTACGAATAAGCTTTATTCGAGAGGCGAGGAGGAAAGTATATAGGTATTCATTTCGGCTATTGTGCAGTGACACTTACACATATGGGTGGCGAACTCTGTCAGTGGTTATAGTTATAACGAAGCAGAACAAAAAAAGCCAGCTACGAAATTATCGCAGCTGGCTTTTTACTTTTATTAGTCCAAGTACTATTCTATTCCTCTAGAGCAATCACTTCTTGATCTGCAAAATCATTTAATTCTACTTTCAAGTTTTCGATGATGAACTTCTGTCGTTCCATCGTATTCTTACCCATATAGTATGCAAGCACCTCTGGGATAGAACTATCCTTTATGGTTACAGGGTCTAGTTTTATTTTGTCTCCGATAAACTCACCGAACTCTCCTGGAGAGATCTCACCCAGTCCTTTGAATCGTGTAATCTCAGCCTTACCACGGAGGGCTTTGATCGCTTCTTTCTTTTCTTTTTCAGAATAGCAGTAGAACGTTTCTTTCTTATCTCTTACTCTGAATAACGGCGTATCTAGAATGAAGAGATGACCTTCTCTTACTAGGTCAGGAAAGAACTGTAGGAAGAAGGTAAGGAGGAGCAGTCGGATGTGCATACCATCTACATCGGCGTCGGTTGCTATAATCACTTTATTGAATCGAAGACCCTCTAGGCCATCCTCTATATTAAGTGCATGCTGTAGAAGATTGAGTTCTTCATTTTCGTAGACGATCTTCTTTGTCTGACCGTAACTATTTAGGGGCTTACCTCTAAGACTGAATACTGCTTGTGTTGCAACATTTCTTGCCTTGGTGATAGATCCACTGGCAGAATCTCCCTCTGTGATGAAGACCATGGTCTCTGCTTTCTTGGCTTCATCACCACGCTTATCATCATAGTGTACTTTACAATCTCTCAGTTTCTTGTTGTGGATATTGGCTTTTCTAGCTCTGGCATTGGCTAGTTTTTTAATGCCCGCAATTTCTTTTCTTTCTCTTTCTGATTGCTGGATTCTTTTGAGTAGTGCCTGTGCAACCTCTTTGTTTTTATGAAGGTAGTTGTCGAGTTTGTTTTTGACAAAATCTACTACAAAGCTTCTGACGGTAGGCATTTCTGGACCCATCTTTAGAGAACCTAACTTGGTCTTGGTTTGGGATTCGAAGACAGGTTCTTCTACTCTGACACTGATGGCTCCTACGACAGCAGTCTGGATGTCTTTAGTATCGAAGTTCTTACCGAAATGTTCTCTGACAGCTTTAGTGATCCCTTCTCTGAAAGCTTGGAGGTGAGTACCCCCTTGCGTCGTATTCTGACCATTGACAAAAGAATAGTATTCCTCCCCATATTGATTACCATGCGAAACTGCTATTTCTATATCCTCACCTTTGATGTGGATAATAGGGTAGCGCAGTGTTTCTACATCTGTCTTATTGTTGAGTAGATCTAGGAGACCATTTTTAGAGAGGAAAGTCTTTTTATTGAAGTTGATTTTAAGACCTGCATTGAGATAGGCATAATCCCACAATCTATCTTCGATAAAGTTTTCCTTGAACTTGTAATCTAGGAAAATGTCTTCATCTGGTGTGAAAGAAATCATAGTACCGTTCTTCTCGCTAGACTTGACCATCTTAGATTGCTTGGTCAGTTCTCCTAGTTGGAATTCAGCTGTCTTTGCTTTTCCATCTCTAACCCCTTTCACGACGAACTTTGTAGAGAGGGCATTCACAGCTTTGAGACCGACACCATTAAGACCGACTGATTTCTTGAAGGCCTTAGAGTCATATTTCCCTCCTGTATTCATTTTGGATACCACATCTACGACCTTCCCGAGAGGAATACCTCTTCCATAATCTCTGACTGTGACATTATCGTCCTTTATATTTATATCTATCTGCTTGCCATGTCCCATGACATATTCATCTATGGAATTATCTAGGACTTCCTTTAGCAGTACATAGATACCATCATCTTGAGCAGTACCATCTCCAAGCTTGCCTATGTACATACCAGGTCTGAGTCGGATATGTTCTTTCCAATCTAGGGATCGGATATTGTCTTCGGTATATTTTACTTCTGCCATCAACGAATAATTATGAAATCAAAGCTACGAATATACTATGAATCATATTAGTTTATATACTAATATGAAAGGATTGGTTCACTATCTGATGACCGTAAGGTTGCCGAGCCGAGTTTGTAGGCCTGCTCCAGGTATTTCATAAGAGAACTGATAGACATAGACCCCCTGTTCTACTTGCTGAGAGAGGAATCTGCCATCCCACCCTTGGCTGGAATCATTAGTCATAAAGTCTTGATTTTCAAAAATTAAATTGCCCCATCTATCATAGATGCGCAGGTCAGTGATCTCTGTAGGTGCGCCACTTTGTAGAAAGAAGATGTCGTTATTCGCTTCATTCAGATTGATGGCTGTGGGTTCATAGATTCTACTCGTGGCGTCTATGGCACTCTCGTCTACTTCTAAGATGATACTTTGGCTTAGAATGCATTCACCCTCTGTGATGATAGATACCGTAATCTCAGTGGTCTCAAAGAGGACCAGCTTAGGATCAGGGCAGATCGTACAGCTGAGGTTTTCGCTACCGCTCCACTCCACTCTTAATAGTGAATCTGGATAACTAAAACCTAAGTCATAACTATTGGGACTGGTCTCCGTTGCAATGAGTTCAATCTCATCAGCAGTGGGAGGGTTTACGTCCACGGTCCTTGTTAGTGAGCAATAAAAACCATCTATGGTTACAGTATTCATTCCGATAGAACCTGTAAGATTAATGGGAATATCTACTGTCGTGATGACAGTATCTAGGATACCATTGACATAGATCTCCAGTGGAATTTTGTTGTAGCTTCCATAGTACTGTAAGATGACAGGATCATCTTCATCACAAATAGGTACAACCCGTAAGTCAAAAAAGTCTTGAAATATCTCTATGTCTAATTCGTACAAAATACTATCGCAGCCTTGAATGTCAGAGAATAATATTTCTTGCGGCAAGGTATTTTCGTCATAGCTTGTTCCGAATAAATCTATAGTCTCTCCGAGACATAATTGATCGATAATCTCTATGGTATCCACTAGTGTGAATGCCACATTCACTAGAGTAATGCTATCACATCCTGAGATACTCGCTTGACTTGACTCTATCTCAGTTTGTATAGGACTCGTAATCTCTATCCCATCTATCATAAGAGTTTCTCCACTGCAAAGAGTCGTGTCTAGTGTTCCTCTGATCGCATCAGCATACCTAAGTGTGACCATAGTAGAACTGTCACAACCAGCAACACTACCTCCAGCAAAATCTATTTCTGTCAACCCTTCATCTGATATGCTTGTGCCATCTATTTCTATTGCATTTCCTTCACAGACTGTCGTATCTATATTACCTACCGCTTTGTCAGTAAAAGTCAATTGTACAAGAGCGATAGAATCACAACCGAAAACAGATTGCCCTGGGAAGATGGCAATTTCATCCGTAGGCCCAGCGAAGACCATATTTAGAATAGGTACTGGTGTGCCTTCACAATAAGAACCAATAATGGTATCCATTGCAAAAGGGAAGGTGTCTATGACAATATTGATTATAGAATCACAACCATTTGCAGCGACATGTTCCTCTGTCACTGAAGCACCATATTCTTTGCCATCAATATTTACAGTTTTTCCTACGCATACAGTGCCACGTTTGGTCTCATTCCATGATGTTAGTATGTCTAGGTTCAGGGGAGGAGAGGAGACTGTAGGGCATCCATTAGGATCTATAATTGTGTCTATCTCTACACTGTAGAATAATCCTGTGTTATCGTAGAAAATAGTGTCATTACTTGTTGCACCAAAATTCCCAGATATGCATAATTGATAAGAATTATAAGAGTTAATCTCTCTGGTAATACTGGCTTCTCTTCCGTCATGGGTCCCAGTGCCAGTGAAAATTTTTAGGATGACCTCTGCTTCTTTGTCTAAGTCTAAGTTTAAGGTGACACAATCATTGAGGCAGACTTCATCAGATTCCAAACTCAGCATAGCTTGAGCTCCTTGTACAACTTCCACATCAAAAACTGTAGTGTCTGCTTCACAGTTTCCACTGCCAGGTACGACGTAGGCAATTGATCTTGGAGTATTGCTCACTGTCCATACGTCTGGGAAAGCTATGCTGTAATCTGTTGCATCATAAAACTGTCCCCCTGTATTTTCTGCATC